>CAZJRM010000020.1:0-38178 GCA_964547975.1 uncultured Vicinamibacterales bacterium
CCGGCGGCACGAGACGGCGGTACTTGAAGATCGGGTAGACCACCGGGTGCTCGTCGAGCCCCAGGGCGTTCAGCGGCGCGTCGAGCATGCCGGCCCCGGCGAACCCGTCGGCCGCCTGAGGTTCGAGATAGTAGAACGCGGCGTTCGCCATGGGTTGCGCCAGGTCGACCAGGAACGACCCGGCCGGAAATGCGCGCGTCGACAGCCCCGACATCACGCCGTCCAGCACCGTCAGGTTCAATCCGCCCCGTCGCACCTTCGTGAGACGATTGACGACGAACTGTTCGCCCTCGACCGTCACGGGCGCGTCGAGCGTCTGCACCTTGATGTTGTGGAGGCGCAGCTTCGCGGCGATGTCGGCCAGCGACGCCGGCAACACGTAGCCGCGCGGAACGATGCCGTCGCGGATTCCGACCGGTTTCGTGAGGTCATCGACCATGACTCGCTGCGGCTCACCTGTGGCGTGTCCGGGCTTCGTACCGCGCACGCTGGTGCCGGGCACGTACGCCGCCTCGTTGGCGGGATACGCGAGGATTTCGACCTTGCCCCGCGACTCGTACTTCCCTTCCAGCCAGTTGCGCACCTCGCCCTTCTCCGCGCCCGCCTTCACGCGCGCGACTGTCTCCTCGTCCGCCGCCTTGACGACGGCCATCATCTCGGCGGCGTGGGCGTTGGTGTAGTCGAGCAGCGCGAGCACGTAGGCATACTGCGCGAAGATCCGACGCTCGAAGGTCGGATGTCCCGGCGTCTCGGTGATGATCGCCATCCGGTTGCGCAGGCCGTAGTCGGTCACGACGAACTTCGCCTCGGTGCTCCAGATGGCGTTGTCGTGGCTCCAGACCGTCGGAGGCCAGGCATTGTCCGGCAGCGCGTGCGTGAAGGTCTCGAGGCGGAAGTCGCGCCGTACCGCGTCGCGCACGGAGGGGAACAATGTACCCCAGACGTAGTCGCGCGGGCCCGGACTGGCTGCCGGCACCGTCGAGGTGGCGTACGTGTTCGCGTAGCCGTGTTTCACGCGGCCCATGAGGTGCAGGTCGACGAAGAGCAGCGGGTCCCACCGGTTCAGGACGTTCTGGTAGAGGCCGCTCACCTCGGCCGTCTCGAGCTTGACGGCGTCGCGGTTGAGGTCGAACCCGGCGGCGTTGACTCTGGAGCCCGCGATGTGCGGCGTCCCGTCCTGCGTGAACAGCATGTCGGTGCCGTCCATGTTGAAGACGGGCAGGATGACGAGAATCTGATGGTCGAGCAGGTGCTGCCGCTTGCCGAACAGGATGTCCCGGATCACGAACAGCAACGCTTCGGTACCCTCGGGTTCCGGCGGATGGATGTTGCCCTGCAGATAGATCACCGGCTTGCCCGAGGCGATCGCCTCCGCGGGGCTGGTCACGCGGGGCCGGGCGAGCACGATGGCGGGAGCGATCTTCCCGAGCGGCGAGGTGAACGCCGGGAAGACGTGCACCAGATCGCTCTTCCAGCGGATGGCGCTCACGAAGTCCAGCAGATCCGCTGTCGAGGTGGTCCGCGTGAACGCCGTCCGCTCCGGCCGGGTGCGCAGGTCGGCCGGCCACACGCCGGCCCAGCCCTTCGGCACCTCGTCACCCCAGAGGATCTTCGGCCCGCCGACCTGCGCGGCGATCGCCGTTACGCCCAAGGCGCACAGGCACACGGTGACGAGCAGGCGCCGGGAGCGAAGATGAACACGGATCACGCTGCCTCCCCGTCAGACAGGGCGGTGAAGCCCTGTCCCACACCTGACACGGCCTCGGGCCGAGAGCCGCGAGCCGAGAGTCGTGAGCCGAGGGCCGGCTCAAGCCGGCCCCCACTTCCCATCAGAAGCGCCGGGGGCGCGCAGACTTCTTGTTGATCGGATCCACGTCGAGGACCCACATCCCGCGGCCGTGCGTCGCGATGACCATCACGTTGTCACGGGGGTGCACGACGAGGTCGTGCACGTACGCCGCGGGCAGGTTGGTGCCGATGGTGTTCCACGCCCTGCCGCCATCGGTTGAAACGTAGACCCCCGTGTCGGTGCCGACGTAGAGAATCCGCTTGTCGGCAGGGTCTTCCCGGATCACGTTCACCGGCCCCATCGGAATATTGGCGACAATGCTGGTCCACGTCTTCCCGAAGTCCGTGGACTTCCAGACGTACGCCGTGAAGTCGTCGTCTCGTTTGCCGTTCTGCGTCATGTAGACGGTGCCGAGATCGAACGCCGACGCGACGATGCGCGACACCCACTTCTGATGGGGCAGGCCGGCGACGATCTCGGTCCACGTCCTGCCGTGGTTCCTCGTCACATGCACGCGGCCATCGTCGGTCCCGACGTAGATGAGCCCGGCCCGAAGCGGCGATTCCGAGATCGTGAAGATCGTGTGATACGGGATGTCGCCCATCTCCGACGCCGTGTTGTAGGTCAGGTCGGGGCTGATCGCCTCCCACGTGTCGCCGCGATCCCTCGACATCAGCAACTGCTGCATGCCGTGGAACACGATGCCCGGGTTGTGCGGCGACAGGATCGTCGGCGCGAGCCACTCGCCCCGCAGCTTGGGCTCATCCGGGAAGCGCGCAGGCAACAGGCTCTTCCCCTGCTGCTGGCCCCGTGCCTTCGTCATGTCACTCCGCGAGAGCGTGCCGTAGAACCCCGACGAATAGACCGTGTCCGGGTCCGTCGGATCGATGGCGTGGGTCGAGCCCTCGCCGCCCGGCGCGGGCTCGAAATCGACCGGCTGAATCCGATTGCGCCCGGCGGACAGATCGACGGTCCCGCGGAACGAGCCGTGATCCTGCATCGAACCGTAGACCCGGAACGGCGTGGCCATGTCGAACGAGACGTTGAAGAACTGGGCGACCGGCAGCGTCAGGCGCGAGTCCTTCCACGTCTGGCCGCGGTCGTAGGAGATGGCGAACCCCTGGTCGTACGCATTGATCAGGTAGTTCGGATTCTCCGGATCGATCCACAGCGCGTGGTGGTCGCTGCCGGGCGTGCGGAGGCGTCGGAACGTCTTGCCGCCGTCGTTCGAGGTGTTCAGGCCGAGGCCCATCGTGTAGATCGTCTCGGGATCCGAGGGATCCACGCGGATCTGCCCGAACACCCAGCCGTAGGTGTTCGAGTGACGCTCCATGAACGTCTTCTGCTCGGGCGTCAGCCCGCTGACCTGCCGCCACGTCGCGCCCCGGTCGTCGGAGCGGTATACGGTCGCGCCCTTGATGAAGCCGGAGGAGGGCAGGCCGTACGGGTCGGCCTTCTCCTCGTCGGTGGGCTCGCGGGCGATTTCGTAGTTATCGACCAGCGCATACACGACATTGGGCCTGGATGCGCACACGTCGAGGCCGATGCGCCCGCGGAACTTCGCTTCGGGCAGGCCGGCGTTGACGGGCGTCCACGTCCTGCCGCCGTCGGTCGTCTTCACGATGCCGCTGCCGCTGTAGTCGGCGAAGTTGCGGGGGTCGTTCCACTTCATCCGCACGCGTTGCCACGTGGCGGCATACAGGGTGTCAGGCGCGGACGGATCCATCACGATGTCGATGACGCCGGTCTTCTCATTGACCTGGAGGATCTTCTGCCAGGTCGTGCCGCCGTCGGTCGTCTTGTAGAGTCCGCGTTCCGCGTTGTGGGTCCACTCGTGGCCGCTCGCCGCGACGTAGACGACCTCGGGGTTCGTCGGGTGGATGACGATCCTGGGAATCGTGTACGTGTCGGTGAGCCCCATGTGCCGCCAGGTCTTGCCGGCATCGGTGGACTTGTAGACGCCGGCACCGGCGTTCGAACTGCGGAAGATGTTGGCTTCACCGGTGCCGATCCAGACGATCGACGGGTTCGACGGCGCCACGGTCACGTCGCCGATGGACGTCGTCGGGCCCTGCTCGAAGACGGGCCTCCACGTGGTGGCTTCGTTGTCGGTCTTCCACAGACCGCCTGTCGCGGTGGCCGCGTAGATCGCGTAGGACTTGCCGCGCGGCGCGAGGACGGCCACGTCGATCGTGCGCCCGCTGATGTTCTTCGGCCCGAGGAACTGCCAGGCGAGGTCCTTGAACGGCGAGGCCGCTTTCATCGCCTGGTGCGCGTCGAACCCCGTCAGACGAAGCGCAGGGTCGGTAGACGTGACCCGCTGCGGCGCGGGCGACACGGCGACCTTGCCCGGCGTCTTCGGCGCCTGGGCCCTGGCGCCAACCGGCGCCATCAGCACGACCGCGGCCACGACGGCCGCTCCCCTTCGCCACGAGCCGATTCTGTTGCCGAGCATGCGCATCCTCCCGCAGTCCGCGGTCATACCTAAAAGGGGGCCTGTCCCCCTTTCTGCGCCGATTGGTCATACCTAAAAGGGGGCCTGTCCCCCTTTTCGCGGGCCGTCGCGGCGGATTGTATCCCATGCCCCGGGTCCAGCGCTCTTCGTCATCGCGCGTTGCGATCCGCGCTTGACCTGTCTAATCTAGACAGGTTGATCCTGAGGATGTGGCGATGTTGACCGTGTCGATGCTCGCCCGGCGCTGCGGATTGAGCCGCACGACCCTGCTGTATTACGAAGCACAGGGCCTGCTGCGACGGCCGCCGCGCACGGAAGGCAACTACCGCGCGTACACCGAACAGGACCTCGAACGGGTCCAGCACATCGGCGTTCTACGCAAGGTCGGACTCAGCGTGGCCGACATTCGTTCGCTGCTCAACCGGCAGGGAGGAGCGGCGGCGGCCATCCTGGAACGGCGGCTGGTCGTTATCGACGCGGAAATCGAAGCGCTCCGCGACCACCAGCGGGCCATTCTGCGCCTGCTGCAACGTTCACACCGCTTCGGGAGACAACAGATGATGACCAAGGACAAGTGGGTGTCGATCATGCGAGCCGCGGGTTTCAAGGACGCAGACATGGATCGCTGGCACGCGGAGTTCGAGAAGAACGCGCCGCAGGAACACCAGGAGTTCCTCGAGTTCCTGCACATCGGCGGGGAGGAGATCACGAAGATCCGCGAGTGGAGCCGGAAGGGCTCGCGAGGCTGATCCGGAGTTCCTTTCAGGCGGCCACGCCTGGCGCCCGGCCCGAGCCGGGCGTCAGGGCGTCAGGCGGTACCGATGGGAGACGCCTCGGAGACGCCGTCCTGGTCCGGCGGCACGCGCGGAGACACCGCGGGCAGGCGCACGACGAACCGGCTGCCGGCCCCGACCGCGCTCTTCACGGCAATCGTCCCGCCCATCATGTCGCAGAGCCGCCGGCTGATGACCAGGCCCAGCCCGGTGCCGCCGAACCGACGGGTCGTGGACGCGTCGCCCTGCGTGAACGGCTGGAACAGGCGGGATTGCTGCTCGTCGGTCATGCCGATTCCAGTATCCCGGACGGTGAACTCGACCCAGTCGGCGGGACCCGAGCCGCCGCGTTCGACAGACAACGTGACATCGCCGCCAGTCGTGAACTTGGCGGCGTTGCTCAGCAGGTTCAGCAGGATCTGCCGGGTCTTCACCTGGTCCGCCACCATCGTGCCGAGGTCGGCCGGATACCGGACCTCGAACCGGTTGCCGTTCTTCTCCACCAGCCCTCGCGCCGTCGTCACCACGGTGTCGATGAGCGCGGCCACAGGAAACTCCTCCGCCGCCATCGTCATGCGGCCGGCTTCGATCTTCGAGAAGTCGAGCACTTCTTCGATCAGGCCCAGGAGGTGCTTGCTCGCCGATTCGATCTTCTTGAGGTCCGCCAATCCATTCTCGTTGCCGCTGTCGACCGCCTCTTCCTGGAGCAACTCGCTGTAGCCGATGATGGCGTTGAGCGGCGTCCGCAGCTCGTGGCTCATGTTGGCGAGGAACTCGCTCTTCGCACGGCTCGCCGACTCGGCCACGTCGCGGGCCCGCACGAGTTCGTCCATCGTGCGCTGGAGCGTCGTGGTCATGTCATTGAACGCCCGGCCGAGTTCGCCGACCTCGTCCGACGACGATGCGTCGGCCTTCGCGGATCGGTCCCCCGCCGTCACGCGCCGCGACACCTGTGTCAGGCGGAGGATGGGGCGCACGAGCCACCGGCTGAACACGACGGAGACAAGCAGGCCGAGCACGACCGCGAGGGCGGCCACCTGGAACGTGCGGCGGTGCAGCGCGCGCTGCTCCCGGTGGTACCGCGTCAGCGACATCCCGACGTGAATCCAGCCCCAGTCCACACCCGAATAGACGAGCGGCGTGGAGTAGAGGTACGCCTCGTCACCCGCCATCTCGGTCTTCAGGATCCGCCCCGAGGGCTGGCGCGGGCCCGAGGGTCGCCAGATCCCGTCGAGCGTCGTCGTCGTCCATCCCCCTGGCGTGTGGGTCAGCGCGTAGCCGTCGTTCCTGGTCACGACGATGTAGGGCACCTCGCCACCGTCACCGACGATGTTCATGCAGTGTTCGACGACCGTCGGGAAGTCCTGCACGACCAACGCAGACGACGCGACGTCGCGGACCGACCGCGCCACGATCTCGGCCTTGGAGTTGACCGACTCGAGCAGCGCGCGTTGCTGCTGCGGCTGGACCGACAACGCGAACACCACGATGCCGAGGATGGCGACGGCCCATGACAGGGCCACGGCCCGCACCATGATGGTGGTGTGAAAGCGACCCGGGCTCTGGCGCGACGTGCTGGACCTCACGGCTTTCAGTGGTGCGTACGTCATGTCAGCGCCTTGCCCGCAGGGCGCGATGGCGTTCGACGAGTGCCCGCGCGGATTCCAGGTACTGGGGATTCCATGGCACGATGCGCGTCACACGCAGGATCACGAAGGCCTGTTTGAAGCGGCCCAGTTCGTGCAGGCGGCTGGCCTTGTCGACGTACTGCCGCTGCACGTTCGGCCCCATGGCATTGTTCAGGCTGACCAGCCCCGGCACGAACTGCGGAGATCGTGCCAGCACGGTCAATTCCCTGCCGATCTGCGGGTTGAGTTCGACGGCGGTGTCGAACGCCGTAAGGGACTCGATCGCGAAGTCCGCCTGTCCGAAGAAGACGGCCATCGCGGCGTGGCCCTTCTTCGTGATGGCCTTGACGGACGCGAACGCCCTCTCCCCCTGCGGAACTCCCACGTCAGCCAACATCACGTCGGCCCACATGTCGGAGAGCGCCCACGGTCGGTTCGTGGCGAGCACAGCCAGCGACTTGCCCGACACGTCAGGCAGACGGGCGCCGCCGCGAGTCCGCGCCAGCAGGACGTAATCCACCAGGACATCGCCGGCCAGTTCCCACACCATCGACGGCGTCGCGTTCATCGACTTCTCGATCGACAGGAATTCGAGCGTGGACATCGCCATCACGTCGACCTGCCCGCCGTTGATGGCCGCGGCGGCGGACGCAGCCGTCGGGTACACCTCCGCGGAAGCCCCGCTGTACAACCCCCCCATCGCGTCGGCGATGCCTCGGGCCCAGACCAGGCTGGCGGCCCGCGCGTCGTTCGGACTCGCGCTCTCGATGGTCGCTTCGGTCATGCCGTAACGGAGGACGCCTCGTTCAGGCGTCTGGCCGCGCAGGCCACCGTCCAACACCGCCGCGGTCAGCGCGGCCGCGAACAGTCCGGCGGAGAGAGCCCCCCTGGTCATCGTGTCCTCACCGATGCGCGGAGGCGTTCGAGCCGGGCCAGCAGCTCGAGCGAAGGAACCAGGTCGGCCTCGGTGCCCTCTGCGGTTCGCTCGATCCCGAACATGCTGAGGACCTGCTGCCCGCGCGGCGTCTCGTGCAGGGTAACCAGCGCACGAACCACGTCGGCGCGCACCTTCGGTGCGTACCGGCGGTCGAGGAGCATGATGGCGTGAGCGAACGGGGGCGACACCGCCAATGGCACCAGCGTCCGGCCGAGCTGGGGGTTGAGCTCCGCCATGAGTTCATACCCGTGGCGGCTGATCAGGCAGGCATCCTGCTGGTCGAAGAAGACCGGCAACACGGCGCGCGCCGGTCGGGCGACCTTGGTGATCGTGCCGAAGTGCGACGAGGGCGCGCCGAGTCCGGCGTCGAGCAGGGCCGTCTCCAGCCACGCCACCGACATGTCGTAGCTGAACCCCTCGACGGTAACCAGGCGTCGGCCCTTGAGCGAGGCCAGGCTGGTGAAGGCTGGATTCTTGACGAGGAGCAGGAAGTCCTCGGGATATCGGCCTCGTCGTCCACCAAGCAGGATGGTGCCGAACCGCGGACGTTTCAGGCGCTGGTACTGCGCGACGGATACGGCCGCGAGATGCACACGCCTCTCGTCCATCGCCCGTCCCAGCGCCTCGACGTCGTCGAAGATCTCGGTGGAGGTCTGGAGCCGGAGTCCCTTGGCGCTCGAGATCGAGTCGGCCCACACCCCGATGGCGGCCTTGGCATCATTGACGTTCACGTCGGCGAACATCGCTGACGTGAACGCCACGTGCAGCGCCTCGCGCTGCACGTGGTCCTGCGCGGAGACCATCGCGGTCCACGCCGTGGCCACGGCGAGGATCGCGGTGAGAGACAGGGGGATCTGGCGGCGGCTCATCGTCGTGGCAGCGCCGCTCTCTGCCGCGCGACCAGGGCCCGTGTCGGCTCCAGGTAGGACGGGTCCCACTCCACGAGCCGCGTGAGGCGCATGGCGGCAAAGGCCTGCCGGTAACGCGTCAGGTCGTGCATGTGGGACATCTTCTCAACATAGAGCCGTTTCTGGGTAGCGTCCATCCGGTCCGAGAAACAGACCACGCCAGGCAGCAACCGGGGCGACCGTGCCAGCACTCTGAGTTCGCGACCCAGTTGCGGGTTGAGTTCGATTGAGGTCTCGAACGCCGACCGCACTTCGATCGCGAGGTCCGCCTTCTTGAAGAACACCGACATGGCGGCGTGCCCGCGTTTGTCCGTGTAGGTGACGGCGAACGTCCGCCGCCAGTCGGCAATCCCGGCGTCGGCCATCATCACATCCGCCCAGACGTCCGACAGCGCGAACGGTCGGTTGGCCGCGTGGACCGCGATGGTCTTGCCGGCCAGGTCTTTCATCGTCCCAGGCGCCTGTCGCCCGATCAGCACGTACTCCAGCGTGATCTCGCCTCCCGACTCGAACGCCAGCATCGGCGCCGCCTTCAGTGACTTCTCGATGCCGAAGTACTCGAGGGTGGCGATCGCCAGCACGTCGGTCGTTCCCGAGTTCACGGCCGCAACCGCCTCGGATGCCGTCGTGAACAGGGCCGCCTCGGCCGACCGGTAGAATCCCAGCAGGTCGGACACCCCCTGGACCCACACCAGGCTGGCGGCGCGCACATCGTTCGGATTCGCGTTCTCGATGACGCCGAACGTCAGACCGTAGCGCAGGACGGGGCGGGAGTCCGGAGCCGACTGCCTGGCCGATGTTCCGACCTGCAGGCAGGCGAGGCCCAGCGCCATCACCCCGAATCTTGTCGGCAACCCCATCTCGTGGCCTTCGTTCAGCGGGACGCGCCGCTCGTCGCGCCGAGGATCCGGTCCAGCGCGGCCCTGGATTCGGCGAGGTCGTACTGCACCTTGTAGAACTGCCCGGCCAGCACGGCTTCGACCAACTGCGATTCGATCATGTCCTTGGTCTCGACCAGTTCGTCCCGGTACGCCCGGACATGCAGTTCGCGATTCTCGGTGGCGAACGTGTACGCGCGGCCCGTCGACGTCAGTTGCGCCTGGGCTTTGTCAACCGCGATCGCCGTGCGACGCACTTCGAACGAGACGCCGTCTTTCAGGGCCGAGTACTGCTGTTCGAGCGCGCGGCTGTCCGCCTTCGCGGCTTCCACCTCCTTGACGACGCGGAACCCCTGGAACAGCGGCAGTTCGACCCCGACGCCCACCGCCCACGCCACCTTGTTGCGGCGCGTGACGATGCCCGCGTCGTAGGAGTTGCCGAACAGATGCAGGTCGGCGAACACCCCGACTTTCGGCAGGTGCCCCGCCCTCGCTGCGGCAATCCCGGCTTTCGACGCCGCGAGTCCCGCCTGCACGAGGCCAATCTGCGGGTTGACGGTCAGCGCCTCGCGCACGAGGCCGTCGACCGCCGGCACGGGTTGGTCCGCCGGGAAGTCCCGGTCGGCCACATCGGGTTCGCCCGCCTCGGCCCAGCCGATGAGCATCGCCAGCGCCGCCCGCGCCGTTCGTTCCTGGGCGGCGAACTCGGTCACCATCGACGCAATCGTGTCGACCATGGCGCTGTGCCGCAGGAAATCGGTCTTCTTCACGCGGCCCGATCCGTTCTTGTAGAGCGATTCAGTCAGGTCCAGTGTGGCTTTCATCCGCTCGAACGTGTCTTCGGCCGTCGACCGCAGTTTCCGCGCCAGCACCACGCCGTAGTACGCGCGGCGCACGTCGAAGACCAGGTCGGCCTCGGTCTGCCGTCGTTCGTGTTTCGCGGCATCCACGCCGGCGCGCGCCTGCGCGATCCTGGCACCGGCCAGTCCGCCGGTGTACACGGCGTACATCGCGCTCAGCGATCCCGTCAGCAGGTTCCTGTCCATGAGCCGGACATCCTGCTCTGGCACCTGGAAGACCTGCGCCGGGATCGGAATGCTGGAACCAGGGACGGGCAGCGCGACGTTGGCCGGCGGGAAACCGGGGCCGAACGCGTTGGCCGGAAGCGTCATCGCCATCGGTGGCGTCTGGATGCTTCCGGCCGGTACCACGATGGCCGATTCAGGGAACACGAAGTTCGGGTCGTCATCGAGCCGGGTCGCAGCCAGCCTGGCCGTGAGGGATGGATACCGCGACGACAGGGCCTGGCCGTGCCGGGCGGCGGCCCCCGCCTCTGACGCGATGGCGGCCTTGCCTCGGCCGTTGTTCCTGAGCGCCGCCGCCACGCACTGGTCCAGCGTGACAACGGACGCCGGCGCGGCCGGCCCCTGGGCCAGCGCCGCATCCCCTCCTCCGACCACGGCCATCGCCAACGCCAGCCACCAGGCACGCTTCATCATCGACTCCCGAGCGCTCCCGCTCCGACCTGCGGCGGGATTGACAGCCCCCGCCGCAGAGATAGACTGAACGTGCGGTTTCCAATGGACACTCGCACGCCCGAACACCCCGCCGCCGCCGCCGACACGCCCCAGCCTCGATCGGGAGACTGGAACGAAGTGCTGCGCCTGAGCCACGACATCAACAACTACCTGGGCGCTATCGCCGGCTTCGCCGAGATGCTCGGCGAAGACGCCGCCCCCGGTTCGCCACTCCTCGCCGACCTGCACCGCGTGCAGCACGCGGCCCGCCAGGCGTCTTCGCTCGTCGAGGCACTCTCGGACTACGCCAGGCGATCGCTGGACGGCGACCCCGACCCGTCGTAGCAGGCCCCTTCCGCCGGGGCCGCCTCACGCCACTCACCATCGAGGTTGTCGAGCGAGTGCGGGCCCGGAGGGCCCGGCCGCGAGAACAGATACCCCTGTCCGAACGGACAGTTCATCCCGCGAACCCGCCGCAGGTGCTGCACGGTTTCGATCCCCTCGGCCACGACCTCGAGCCTGAGGTGTTCGGCCAGCAGCATGATGCCTTCCATGACCTGGCGCGCTTCGCTGTCGCCCTGCACCTCGTCGAGGAACGAGCGGTCCAGCTTGAGCCGGTCGACGGGCAGGCGCTGCAGCGTACTCAGCGAGGAATACCCCGTGCCGAAGTCGTCGATGCTGATGCGGAACCCGGACGCCTTCAACTGCGCGATGGCCGAGCGGACGTCGTCCGGTTCGGTCATGATGACGCTCTCGGTCAGTTCGAACTCGATCGCCTCGTGCGGCACACCGTACCCATCGACGATGGCGATCACGCGGCGGGCGAAGTCGCCCATCTGCAGTTGACGCCTGGACACGTTGACGGCCACCACCGGACGTTCGTGGCCGTCCGGCTCCCGGTTCCATTCCAGGATCTGCCGGCACACCTCGCCGACCACCCAGTAGCCGAGGGGCACGATGAGCCCTGTCTCTTCGGCGATGGAAATGAAGTCACCCGGCATCACCAGGCCACGTGTCGGGTGCTGCCACCGCAGCAGGGCCTCGAGTCCGGCGATCCGGCCCCGGGCGATTTCGACGATCGGCTGGTAGTGCAGCAGGAAGCCGCCCTCGTCGATCGCGCGGCGGAGGTCCGCCTCCGTCTCGACGCACTTCAGGATCTCGGCGCGCATCTCCGCGTCGAAGATCTCGAAGCGGCCGCGGCCGGCGGCCTTCGCGCGGTAGAGCGCGGTGTCCGCGTCGCGCAGCATGTCCGAGGGGCGTTCGTACACCGTGGCGCTCAGGGCGATCCCGACACTCGCGGACACGAACACGTCCTGGCCGCCGAGGTGGTACGGTTCGGCCACGGCGCGAATCAGTCGCGTCGCGACGTGCGTCGCGTCGGTCGGCCGCCGAACGCCGCCAAGGATGATGCCGAACTCGTCACCGCCGAACCTGGCAATGGTGTGTCCGACGACGCGTCCCTTGTCGTCCGGGTCGACCCGGCTCACCGAATCCGACGCACGCAGGTTCCGCTCGAGCCGGCGTGCCGTCTCGACGAGGAGGCGGTCGCCCGCCTCGTGACCCAGGCTGTCATTGACGTTCTTGAAGCGGTCGAGATCGATGAACATCACCGCGAACTCGTAGCCCGCCACCCGTTTCGCATGCTCGAACAGCCGGCCGAGGCGGTCGTCGAACAGCACGCGGTTCGGCAACCCCGTCAGCGCGTCCGCCACCTTGCCGCCGGTGATGTCCGTGACCGAACCCGCCAGACGCACGGCCCGGCCGGTCGTGTCGCGGACCGCCTTGCCCCGAATCAGGATCCAGTGGTAGTTGTCGCCGATGCGGACGCGGGCCTCGCTGTCGAGGTGGCCGCTTCGGTCTTCGACGTGATCGTAGATATCTTCGCGGACCCGGCGCTGGTCATCCGGGTGCAGCCGTTCGATCCAGGCATCGAGATGGGCGATGTCGGTTTCGGGGTCGACGCACATGATCTCGCGCCAGCGCGGCGACCCGAAGAACACGCCCGTGTCCACGCGCCAGTCCCACAGCCCGTCGTTCGTGCCGGCCACGGCCAGCGCGTACCGTTCTTCGCTTTCGCGCAGCGCCCGCTCGGCCCGGCTTCGCGCGACCTGCGTACGGATACGCGCCAGGGCCACCGAGAAGTTGATCGGCTTGGTGACGTAGTCGTCCGCACCGAGTTCCAGCGCCTCGACGACGTCTTCCGCCTGGACCTTGGCCGTCACCATGATGACGGGCAGTTCGCCGGAGGACCGTTGTTCGCGGAGCCGCTTGAGCACGTCGAGGCCGCTCAAGCCGGGCATCATGATGTCCAGCAGCACCAGGTCGATGCCGCCATCGCTCACGGCCGCGAGGGCCGACGGACCGTCGGGCGCCGTCCGGACGGCAAACCCCGCCCGCGTCAGCCGGCGCGACAGCAGGTCGCGGTTCAGTTCTTCGTCGTCGACCACGAGCAGGGTCGGGGCGGGGATGGTCATGTCACGGGATCCTGGCCGGCCGCGCGTCGAATCGCCGCGAGCAGCGCCGGCATGTCGATAGGCTTCGACACGAAGCCGGCGCAACCTGCGGCGTCGGCCCGTTCACGGTCTTCCTTCAGCACGTGGGCGGTCAGGGCGATGATGGGGATGGCCGCGGTCTCGGGGGTCGAGCGGATACGGCGAATCGCCTCCCAGCCGTCGATGACCGGAAGGCTGATGTCCATCAGGATGACATCCGGACGAAGCGCCAGAGCCTGTCGGACGCCATCTTCGCCGTCGACGGCGCACGCGGCCACCATGCCGTTTCGGGTCAGTCTCCGGCCCAGCATGTCCCGGTTGAGTTCGTTGTCTTCCACCAGAAGAATGGTCAGTGCAGACACGGGTCACCCTGCGTGGCCCGCCATGGGCTGGACGTCTCCCAGCCGATGGCGGGACCATCGCACCCGGGTAATCGGCATTGCCGCCGGCCCCGTGAATCGGTCGAACCGCCCCGCGTGCGCGGGCGGATCGGCCGGGTATGATGGGAGCAGCACGCACGAATCCGCCACCGGGGACACCATGAGACTTGTCGGAACGCTCGTTGCGGGCGCCTTCGCCGCCGCGGCGGTGATGGCCGGGCCAGGCGCATCCATCGCCACCGCGCAGGAAGCCATCTACCTGGTCAGGCACGCCGAACGCCTGGATGACACTACCGACCCGCCCTTGTCGGCTGACGGAACGGCCAGGGCGGCCCGGCTCGGACGCCTGCTGCGCGATGCCGGGGTGACGGCGGTGTTCGCCACGCAATACCGGCGGACCGTGGACACCGCGAAGCCCCTCGCCGACGCGATCGGGCTGCCCGTCGTGCAGGTGACGGCCGGCCAACACGGCGACCTGCTGGCGAAGGTCCGCGCGGCCGGGCCGCGCGCGCGCGTCCTCATCGTCGGCCACAGCGACACGGTGCCGGAGCTGTTGAGCCTTCTCGGCGCACCCGCGCCTGGAGAGATCGCCAAGGGCGAGTACGACAACCTCTTCGTCGTCGTGCCCGGCGCGCCGCCGCTCGTCATCCGCCTCCGGTACTGATGTGACGGAGACACGACCGCCCGTACCGGGCCACCGCATCATCCGGGTCGCCGGCGCCCGCGAACACAACCTGAAGTCGGTCGACGTCACGATCCCACGCGGCCTGATGACGGTGGTCGCCGGCGTGTCGGGCAGCGGCAAGTCGTCACTGGCGTTCGACACGGTGTTCGCGGAAGGGCGGCGTCGGTACCTCGAGACATTCTCGTCGTATACGCGCCAGTTCCTCGGCCGCATGGGCCGCCCGGCAGTCACGTCGATCGACGGACTATCTCCCGCCGTGGCCGTCGACCAGTCGACGGTCGTCGGCAACCCGCGATCGACCGTGGGGACCATGACGGAGGTGTACGACCTCCTGCGGCTGCTGTGGGCACGCTTCGGCACCGCTCCGGCAGGCGGCCCTCCGCCAACCCGGCAGCTGTTTTCGTTCAACTCGCCCCACGGCGCCTGTCCCGAATGCCGGGGGCTCGGCGTTGAAGACCGTCTCGACGCGGAGTTGCTCGTCGCGGACGCGTCCCGGACCATCCGCGAAGGCGCCCTGCGGATCACCACGCCCACGGGCTACCTGATCTACTCGCAGGTCACCATCGACGTGCTGGACCAGGTCTGCCGGGCTCACGGGTTCTCGGTCGACGTGCCGTGGCGGGATCTGACCGCCGAACAACGCGCGGTCGTGCTGAACGGATCGGACCGGATTCGGATCCCGTACGGAAAACACCCGCTCGAGTCCCGGATGAAGTGGACGGGGATCACAGCCAGGCCGCGGGAGGAGGGCGTCTACCGCGGCATTCTCCCGGTCATGGAGCAGATCCTCCGCCAGAAGCGGAACGACAACATCCTGCGGTTCGTCCGGACGCTGCCCTGCCGCGCGTGCGGCGGAACGAGGTTGCGGCCGGACGCGCTGGCGGTGACGTACGGCGGTCGGTCCATCGCGCAGGCCGCCGCGATGTCCGTGTCGGCCGTGCGCCTGTTCGCGGACGAAGGTGGCGCGCCCGAAGCCGCGGCGGTGGTGCTTCGCCACATCCGGGAGCGATGCGGGGTCATCGACACGCTGGGACTCGGGTATTTGAGTCTCGACCGGGCCTCGACGTCGCTGTCCGGCGGCGAAGCACAGCGGCTCCGGCTGGCGCGGCTCGCGGGCCTCGATCTCGGGGGCCTGCTGTACGTCCTCGACGAACCGTCGATCGGTCTGCATCCCCGCGACACGGCCCGGCTGCTCGACGTGCTCGATGTCATTCGTCGGCGCGGAAACACCGTGCTCGTCGTCGAACACGACGAAGACACGCTCGCGAGGGCCGACTGGGTGGTGGACGTCGGACCGGGGGCGGGGCCGGACGGCGGGACCATCGTCTTCAGCGGCCCGACCGACGTGTTCCTGGCAGAACCCGAGCGCGAGGATCGAAGCCGGACGCGAGCGTTCCTGACCCGGCGCGAGCGGCTGCCCGTGCCGGCCTCCCGCCGTGCGGGGAACGGAACACTCTCGGTGTCGGGACTCTCCGCCCACAACCTGCGGCATCTCGACGTGACGTTTCTGCTGGGGGCGCTGAACGTCGTGTCTGGCGTGTCGGGCGCCGGCAAGTCCACGCTGGTCGACGAAACGCGACGCCTCGTCGCCGCCGCGCCGCTGGAAGCGTCCGAGGCGGGTCGTCCCGGAGAGCCCTCGGCCCGGACGACTCTCCGGATCGGCAAGGTCATCAGCATCGACCAGGGTCCCATCGGGAGGACGCCGCGATCGAACGCCGCGACCTACACGGGGCTCTTCGACCTGATTCGCGACCGGTTCGCCGCCGAGCCCGAGGCCGTCCGGCGCGGATTCGGCAAGGGACGGTTCTCGTTCAACGTCAGCGGAGGGCGGTGCGACACCTGCGAAGGCGCTGGCGTGCAGCAGGTCGGCCTGCAGTTCATGGGGGACGTCAGCGTGACCTGCGACGCGTGCGGCGGCAGCCGGTTCAACGACGCGACGCTCGAGGTCCTGCACCGCGGGCGGTCGATCCACGACGTGCTGGCCCTCAGCATCGGGGAGGCCTGCGAGGTCTTCAGTGACGTGCCCGCCATGGCTCGGCACCTCGAGACGCTGCGCGACCTCGGCCTGGGATACCTGCCGCTGGGGCATCCGGCCACGATGTTGTCCGGCGGCGAAGCGCAGCGGGTCAAGCTGGCCACGGAACTGGCGAAGCCACCCGCGGCGCACACGTTGTACGTGCTCGACGAACCGACGACCGGGCTCCATCCCGCAGACGTCGGCCACCTGCTCGCCGCGCTGGACGGCCTCGTCTCCCGCGGTCACACCGTCATCGTCATCGAGCATCATCTCGATGTCATCGCGGCGGCGGATCGTGTGATCGATCTCGGCCCTGGCAGCGGTGACGACGGCGGGACGGTCGTGGCTTGCGGAACGCCCGAAGCGATCGCCGCCGCCGACACCGCCACGGGCCTGGCCTTACGACGGCACCTCGAGGGCGCGCCGCCGGCGGCGGCCCCTCGGCGGGAGCCGACGGGCGATGCCGACGCGGTGCGCTTCACGAACGTCACGACCCACAACCTGCGCGGCATCGACGCGTCCTTTCCCCACCGGCAACTGACGGTGGTCACCGGCGTCTCGGGCAGCGGCAAGTCGTCACTGGCGTTCGACACGTTGTTCGAGGAAGGACGGCGGCGTTTCGCCGAGAGCCTCGCGACGTACGCGCGACGGTTCGTGCAGCGGGCCAGTGACGCGGAGTTCGACGCGGTCACAGGGCTCACGCCCACGCTGGCCATCAGCCAGCAGGCACCGTCCAGGAATCCCCGCTCGACCGTCGGGACCCTCACCGAGATTCACGACGCCTGCCGGTTGCTGTTCTCGAGGTTTGGCACGAGAGTGTGTCCTGCCTGCGGGACATCGCTGGCCGGGCACACCTGCCCGTCCTGCGCGTATGCCGGAGTCCAGACGCTGACGTCTGCGATGTTCTCACCGAACTCGGACGCCGGGGCTTGCGCGCAATGCCAGGGACTGGGAGAGCGGCTGGTCTGCGATCCGCTGGCGCTCATCACGCATCCGGATCGCCCGATCGCCGATGGAGCCATGGACGGCCACAAGACCGGCCGTTTCTACGGAGACCCGGCGGGCCAGCACATGGCGACGCTCCACGCGGCGGCCCTGGCGCTTGGCCTCGACGTGTCGGGCGTGTGGCGCGATCTCGACCCGAGGGCGCAGCAGCTCGCGCTCGACGGCGCGGGTGCACGGACGTTCGACGTGGCCTGGTCGTACAAACGAGGCTCGCGCACGGGCGTTCACCGGTTCTCGGGCCCATGGCCTGGGCTGCTCGAACTCGTGCACCGGGAATTCGACCGCAAGCATGCCGATCACCGCGGCGACGCGCTCGCATCGCTCATGGTCGCCACGCCCTGCGGCGCGTGCGGCGGCGCCGGCCTGCGAGAGGAAGCCCGGGCCGTCCGGTTCGCGGGCGAGACCATCGGGGCCCTGCTCGGGCGAAGCGTCGAGGAGAGCCTCGAGTACTTCCAGGCGATCGACACCCGGCAGATCGCGGTCGACGCCACGGCGCTGGCCTTGTCGGCGGACCTGCGCTCCGACGTCGTACGACGTCTCGAGCGGCTGCGCGACGCGGGACTCGGCTATCTCTCGCTCGACCGGCGGGCGACGACGTTGTCCGGTGGTGAAGCGCAGCGCGTGCGGCTGGCGTCACAGATCCGCTCGGGCCTCACGGGCATCACGTACGTCCTCGATGAACCGACCGTCGGCCTGCACGCGAGGGACACCGGCGCGCTGCTGTCACTCCTGCGGCAACTGCGCGACGAAGGCAACACCGTCGTCGTCGTGGAACACGATCTCGACGTGATCGGATCCGCGGACCACGTCATCGAACTTGGCCCCGGCGCCGGGCGCGACGGGGGCACGATCGTGGCGCAGGGCCAACCGAAGGCGCTGGCCGCAACCCCCGCGTCGAGGACGGGCGCGCACCTGACGCAGCCTGTCCGGCTCGGCGGGAACCGCCGCGATCCGAAGCCGGGCGTGCGGGTTCGCGAAGCCTTCGCGCACAACCTCTCGGCGCTCGACGTCGACATCCCCGCGGGAGCGCTGGTGGCCGTCACGGGCGTGTCGGGCAGCGGGAAGTCGTCGCTGGTCTTCGACGTCCTCGCGCCGTCGGTCGCGGCGATCATCGACGCCGGGGGTCGTCCGGCAGCCCCGGTCGGGTGCCGCCAGGTGCAGGTCGACGAGCCGTTCGGGCGAGTCGTCCAGGTGGCCGGGGTGGCGGCCTCGACATCGCCGTGGAGCACCCCCGCGGCCGTGGTCGGGATGCTCGATCCGCTGCGCGGCCTCTTTGCCGCGACGAGCGGCGCGCAGGATCGCGGGCTCACGAAGGCGCACTTCTCGACGGCGGCCGCCGGGGGCCGCTGCGAGTCGTGCGAAGGGACGGGCGTGACCCGCCTCAGCATGGACTTCCTGCCCGACGTCTGGTCGACGTGCGAGGACTGCGAGGGGCGACGGTTCGGGCCCGCGGTGCTGGCGTGCGTGGCGGGCGGGAGGACGGTGGCGGATGTCCTCGACATGACGGCGCCCGACGTGCGGAACTGGCTCGCGTCGGCAGGCGGCTCGGGCAGGACGACCCGCGCGATCGAACGGGGTCTCGCGGCGCTCGAGGATGCGGGCCTCGGCTACCTCGCCGTCGGCCAGGCGGTACGCACGATGTCGGGTGGCGAACGCCAGCGGCTCGTCCTGGCCGAGGCGCTGGTCGGCGCCGTTGGCGGGCGCTCGCTCATCCTGATGGACGAACCAACCACGGGCCTTCATGCCGACGATGTCGAGCGGCTGCTGCGGGTCTTCGACCGCCTCGTGGACGGCGGCCACACGATCGTCGTCGTCGAACATCACCTGGGCGTGATCGCGGCCGCCGACTGGATCGTCGACCTGGGACCCGAGGGCGGCACGGGCGGAGGGCGGCTGGTGACGGCCGGGACGCCGGCGTCGGTCGCGGCCTGCGCGGCGTCGTGGACGGGCCGCGCGCTGGCGCAGGCTACTTCGCGCGGCGTTTGTAGCTGATGGCGAGCCCGCCGGGCGTCACGGTGGTCTCCATGTCGGGCAGGCCGGAGATGTACTGGTAGTAGTCCCCGGTCATCCCTCGCCGCTGGCCCGGGTACACGTTGTGCGCCGCCACGCACCCGCCCGCCGCCAGTTTGGGCAGCACGGCCTTCGCGTAGTTCGTATACCACTCCTTGTCGGCGTCGATGAAGACGAAGTCGAAGGGGCCGGCGAGCGCCGGCACGAGGGTGTGGGCGTCTCCGAGCCGCGCGTCGATGAACGGCGCGACGCCCGCCTGCTGGAAATTCCTGAGCGCCTCCGCATGCCGGTCCGCGTCGATGTCGATCGTGACGAGCCTGCCGCCGGTCTTCGACAGGGCGAGCCCGATCCAGATGCCGGAACGGCCCGTCGACGTACCGATCTCGAGCGCCCGTGTGTAGCCGCCCTTGACGATGAGATCGTGGAGCAGGCGACCGTCGCTTTCCGGGACGTTCAGGTCCCGCCACGATGACTGGCGTTCGGCCAGGAAGGCGGCGACCCGCGCCTCGAGGTTGCCCGGCGCCGGCGACTGCCCCGCACCGCGCACGACGGACAGCCCAACCACGACCACTGCGCACACACTCACGAGCGTTCGACGCATGACGGCCTCCCGGTCCGGGGCGACGGCGACCCGCCGGACGGCCCGGGGTCTGCGCCGCACGTTGGAGTCTACGACCCGGTCCGCGTGCCAGTTTACAGCCGGCCCGTGTCGGGACGACAATGCGCCCCGTCATGTACGCCCAGGTCAATGGCACGCGACTCTACTACGAATGGCACGGCGACGAATCAGCGCCGGTGCTGGTGTTGAACAACGGCATCCTGATGAACGCGGCCTCGAGCTGGGCTCCACAGACGCCGGTGTTGTCCGCGCGGTATCGCGTGCTCCAGTACGACTGCCGGAACCAGGGGATGTCCGATCATCCCGAAGGTCCGTGTTCCATGGCCATCCACGCGGATGACCTTGCGGCACTCCTCACGCACGAGGGTGTCGAACGTGCCCACGTCCTGGGCATCTCGTACGGCGGTGAGGTGGCCCAGGCGTTCGCCCTGCAGTACCCCGCACGCGTACGAAGCCTGATTCTCTGCGACACCGTCAGCGAAGTCGGACCGGAACTCCGCCTCATTGTCGAAGGCTGGAAGGCGGCCGCGGCGACGGGAGACGGCGATCTCGTGTTCCTCGTGACGGTCCCGTGGAACTTCTCTCCGCGGTTCATCGCCACGCAGGGCGCGATCCTGGCCGCGGCGCGCGCGCGTTACGCCCAGATCGACCTGCCGGCGGTCACACGGCTGGCCGACGCCTTCGCCGGCGTGGACTTCACCGGGCGGCTGGGCGAGATCGCCGCGCCGACGTGTGTCGTAGTAGGCGATCTCGACCTCATCAAGGGCCCGCGTTATTCCGCAATCCTGCATGGAGGGATTCGCGGGAGCGAACTGCACACGATCCCCGGCGCCGGCCACGCGACCTGCTGGGAGGACCCGGCGCGTTTCAACGGGATCGTGCTGGAGTTCCTCGAACGCCAGGACTGACGGGCAGACTCGTGAGGGCTGGCTGAAGCCAGCCCCCACGGTGATACTACGCTGCCGACGCCCGTCGTCGCGCGTCGCGGAACGACACGAGCCGGCGCATCTGCTCGTCCCACAACGCCAGCGGCACGCACTTCAGGCTCTGCCACATCGTCAGCGTCGGTGCCTGCTGGAGTTCCGGGAACCCGTCCATCACCTTCTGCAGGTAGTAATTGGGGATACCCGCATGCAGGTGGTGTACGTGGTGGATCCCGATGTTGCCGGTGCACCACTGCAGCACCTTGGGAAGCTTGTAGTAGGAGCAGCCGGCCAGCGCGGCCGTTTCGTACTGCCAGCGGGCGTCACGCTCCCAGTACGTGGCGTCGAACTGGTGCTGGATGTAGAAGAGCCAGACACCAGCCGTGCAGGACACGAGCAGCACCGGCGTATGCACCGCCAGCAGCGCCTTCGGCCCGACCAGCCACACCATGAACACCACGACCGCCGCGAGCCCGAGGTCGTTGATGATGATGCTGCGGCGTTCGCGGCTCCAGCCGCGGGGCGCTATCATCGGGAGGCGGTGTTCGACGACGAACAGGTAGACGGGGCCAAGCCCGAACAGCACCAGCGGGTGCCTGTAGAGCCGGTACATCAGGCGGCCCCAGCGCGAGAGCTTCCGGTACTCTTCGACGGTCAGTGTATTGATGTCGCCGAAGCCGCGATGGTCGAGGTTGCCCGACGTCGCGTGGTGGATGGCGTGTGCCCGCTTCCAGTAGTGGTACGGCGTCAGCGTGAAGATGCCGAGCACGGTGCCGACGGCGTCAGCCAGCTTCGTCGACTTGAAGAACGAACCGTGGCCGCAGTCGTGCTGCACGATGAAGAGCCGCACGAGCATGAACGCCGTGGGGATCGCGAGCGCCAGCGTCAGCCAGTACGACACGCGCAGGCTGTAGTACATCAGCACCCAGCCGAGCACGAACAGCGCGGCGGTGCTGGCCAGTTGCCAGAGACTACGTTTCGGGTCGGGCTTGCGCCAGCGCGCGAGCCTGGCGCTCCAGCTCCCCTCGGGGGTTGGGGTCTTCGAATCCGTGACTGTCATGGTCTTCCCATTCTAACCCGACCTCCCCCGCGGTCCGAACGGATCAACGGGGGTCAACGGAGCAACACCAGCGCACCCCGGTCGGCCGCGCACGCGCATGTCCGTCGGCGAAGTTCTCCGGCCACGTCCACCATCGGCGCCTCCGGGTCGAAGGCATCGACGACATCGAAGCGGAAACTCGATTCGCCGTGGGTGTTCCACGCGGCCTGCAGCGACGTGTTGCGGTTCCGGCCGCTGCGCAGCAGGAACCATGTGGCGTTGCGGGTCGCATCGAGGTCGTGCGAGCCGCCGACCCACCGTTCGCCGGTGGGTGCGCACGACACCATGAACACCCCTCGGTTGGGAAGACGGTTCTTGTACGCCTCGATGGCCTGCTTCTTGTCCAATCGGCGGTCCATCTCGTCTCCTATTCGGCTGGCGACGTGCGCTCGAACGCGGGGGCCGACACACGGAGCGCGTGATTCCGCACGTCAGGCGGCCACCCGTCGATACACCCCGCAAAACGCGAGGCCTGTCCGGCGAACAAGGCCCGCGTGGCCTCTTCGAATCCGGGTTCGTTGCCCGCGATCGCGAGCATGAACCGGTAGGCGGACTCCTGCGACGCCCGCATCCGGTCTTGCCCCCCGCTCGCCCGCCGCGCCGTTTCCACGAGCCGCCGCAACGCGGCGGACGCCCCGCCAGGCTGCGTGCCGAGCCACTCCCAGTGACGCGGCAACAATGTCACTTCACGGGCTACGACTCCCAGCCGCGGACGACCCGGCCCGCGCGGTCCGTCCGGCCCGCCCTCGTGTGCGTCGGCGTCGTGAGGCGTGTCGGGGTCGGCGGCCGACACACGGGCGAGCACATCTTCCGGGGTCCCCCGAAAATCGATCTCGATGGGACGGCTCGTCTCGTCGTCGAAGATCAGGACGGTCGCGTCCTCGCCCTGATCGAGAAGGTGTTTGACCGCAAGCGCGACGGCGGGGAGTTCTCCGTGGTGAATCCGTCGTGACCCCGCGAAGGCCGTGCAGGTGGGGGACTGGCGCCTGGTTGCGGGTGTTCGTAGGGCTGTCATGTTGAGCATTTTACCCGGACATAAACCCGAAAAGCAATAACCTCCGGGTAATATCTGGCCCAACCGGGCTTGCCGTCGTTGACTTTCGCCCAACGGGCACCCAGAATCGGCACTCCGGCACAGGAGGACCATGACATGGCGCGTACGGGGCTCGGCGTGTGGCTCGTCTCGGGTCTGATGTTCGCGGTCTCGGCATGCGGAGGGTCGAAACCCGCCTCGGACGCGGCGCAGTCGGCTCCAGCCGAGCCGGCCTTCCTCGCGGGCATCCATGCCACCGACATTTCGAAAGTCATGCGCGTGCGCGGTCTGGCCTGCGGAGAACCCGTCGAGGAACAAGGCTTCAAGCGCTGGTCGTGCGAAGTGCGAACCCCGTTGCTCACGTACAGCGTCGAGTACTACGGGAAGGCGCCGGGCCGGCTCGAGTACATCCGGACGGTCGTCTCGCAGTCGGGGGCACCCAAGGTCGACCTCATCACGCCGGTCGTGTTCGACATCGCGGGTCTTCGAATCACGGGTGTCGATCGCACGGCGGCGAAGACCTGGGTCGATCAGCACATCCAGATCGGCGGCCAGACACGACTCGGGCCGGCCAAGTTCAAGATCTCGGGAGACCTGGCGCGACTCGTGTTCGAAGTCAAAGCGCCGGGCTCGGAGTGGTAGACACCGATGGATCGACCGCAGGCACGTGAGGGGAACGCCCCGGTGAAGAGGTCCGAGGATGAATGGCGCGCGATGCTGACGGACCAGCAGTTCGCCGTGCTGCGCAAACACGGCACGGAGTACCCCGGCACCAGTCCCCTGCTCGCCGAACACCGCGAGGGGACGTTCCAGTGCGCGGGATGCGGTCAGGCGTTGTTCGAATCGGCGACGAAGTACGAGAGCGGCAGCGGTTGGCCGAGTTTCTGGTCGGCGATCGATGGTGCCGTGGGCACGGCGGAAGACCGCACGCTGGGCATGCGTCGCATCGAGATCCACTGCTCACGCTGCGGCGGACATCTTGGACACGTCTTCCCCGACGGACCGCAGCCGACCGGCCAGCGGTACTGCACCAACGGGGCCGCGCTGACGTTCCTGCCGCGGGCCGGAGGCCGCAAGCCGTGAGCCGCGAGCCGAGGCAGGGCGCGTCCCCGCGGCGCCCGGCTCAGCGTTTTGCTTTTTTCGGCGCCTTGTTGCCGCCCGCCTGCAGTTGGACGTAGACGCCGACGAGGCTGATCGCGACCCACGCCACGTAGACCCAGAACCGGTCTGGCCCCGTCGTATTCGGATACACCACCCAGATGTCGCCGGCCGACATGGCACGCGTGCCTTTGCCCAGCATCAGCGCCGCCGCCCCGACGAGCATCGTCCAGGCGCCGCCGAACGCCGTCCCGACAATGATGACGTAGCGCTGGAACGACATGGCGGCAAAGGCGCCAATGGCCGCCGCCACGATCAGCACGAGCGGGTGGGGATCGCCCGAGAACGGTCTCCAGGCAAGGTTGACGGCGCCGGCGGCGAGCCCGGCACCGAGGATGGCCACGCCGACGAAGTAGCCGGCCACGAGGGCCAGGGCGCCAATCGCTCCTCCGGCCGCGGCCGCCGCCAGGGTGATCCACGTGTCGGCGGCGCCCACGAGCGACGTGCCGACGAGCGCGCCGAGGATGAAGCCGTAGACGCCAAGCACGAGGCGGAACAGGCGGTAGCCGCCGAAACACGCCATGGCGCCGCCGGCAAGCAGCACGATCGACGCCGGCACCTGCATCGACAGCGGCAGCATCGTGTCAGACCTCGCGGCGGCCCTCGATGGCCTTGTGCATCGTGATGTCGTCGGCGTACTCGATGTCGGAGCCGACGGGCAGCCCCATGGCAATCCGCGTCACGCGCACGCCGAGCGGTTTCAGCAGCCGCGCGAGGTAGATCGCCGTGGCCTCGCCTTCGACGTTCGGGTTGGTCGCGAGAATGATCTCGCGGGCGCCGCCCGCGTCGACCCGGGTGAGCAGTCCCTTGATCTTGAGGTCGTCCGGGCCGATGCCCTGGAGCGGCGACAACGCCCCCATGAGGACGTGGTACCGGCCGTTGAAATCCCGGCTGCGCTCGATGGCCAGCACGTTCGTCGGCTCCTCCACCACGCAGATCACGGTTGCGTCGCGGGATTCGTCCGTGCAGATGCCGCAGGGGTCGCTGTCGGTGACGTTGTTGCAGGTCGCGCAGTACATCACCTTGTCCTTCACGTCTCGCAGCGCGTCGGCCAGGCGTTCGGCATCTTCGCGGGGCGACTTCATGACGTGGAAGGCGAGGCGCTGCGCGCTCTTGCGCCCGATGCCGGGCAGGCGCTGCAACTGCTCGATGAGGCGGGTCAGCGGTTCAGGCTGTGACATGCCGGGCCAGGGCTAGAACATGCCGGGCAGCTTCATGCCGCCCATCAGGCCGCCGAGCTGCTTCTGCACGACCTCGTCCGCCTTGCGATTCGCGTCCGCGACGGCCGCCAGGATCAGGTCCTGGAGCATCTCGACGTCGTCCTTCGAGACGACCTCGGGATCGATCTTGATGGCGATCAACTGCTTCAGCCCATCGACCGTGACGGTCACCATGCCGCCGCCGGCCGAGGCCTCGATCCGTTTCTCGGCCATCTCGCGCTGCATCTGCTCCTGCATCTGCTGCGCCTGCTTTGCCATCTGCTGGATCTGTTTGATGTTCATGTCACTTCAACTCGGTCACGTCTTTGACTTCGGCCGGGAAGATCTCGAGCACCGTCTGGACGGCGGGGTTCGCCTTCGCCGCCGCCATCAGCTCGTCGCGAGCTGGCGCATTCGCCGCGCCATTCCCGGCCCCGCTCCCGACTGGTCCGCCTTCCACCATCTCGATGACGACCGGCAGGCGCCGACCCGCCACCTTCTGGGCGATCGACTCGAGCCACGCCTTGTTCGACTCGGCCTGCTTGGCGACGAACGCGCCCGCCGCCGTGACGACGACCTTCTCTCCGCGCAGCTCGACGCCCCGTCCCTGGGCCACGATCGTCCCGTAGGTCCCCGGCCGGTCGGCCTGGAGCGCCGCGAGGTACGCGGGTACGAACTCGTCGGAGGACAGCGTGACGGCGGGCCCGACGGCCGCGGCCTCCGCAGGCGGCGGTGTCGCTGGTGCCGCCGCCCGTGTGGCCGCGGGTGCTGCCGCGGGACGCGGCGGCGCGGCGGGCGAGGGCGTGCCGATGCGTTTCGCAACCGAGGCCGACGACGTCGGGACGCTTCGCGGCGGGGCCGAGGCCGGGGGCCGCGCGACCGACGGCGGCTGGAGCCCGCCCGACGGCCGGCCGCCGAGCGACACGCCCGCCCCGGACGACAGCTGTTCGATCAGCGTGGCGAGCGGCGTGAGCTTGCGTAGATGAATCCACCGCAGCAACGCCATCTCGAGCTGATACCTCGGCTCGGTCGCGTTCCGAATGTCGTACTCCGCCTTGCTCAGCAGATCGAACGACCGCAGCAGGTCTTCCTGCGAAAACCGCGGCAACAGGGTCGACAGTCGATCCCGATCCTGTTCGGGAGCCACGTCGGCGTCGTTCATGCGGGAGGCGTCCACCTTGAGCAGCAGCAGGTCGCGCACCAGTCGCGAGGTCTCGCGGCAGAGCAGGCGCAGGTCGTACCCGGCCTCCACCGCGCGCCCGGCCAGTTCGAACGCCTTCGTGCCGTCCTCGTCCGCCACGGCCGTCACGATATCGAAGAGGAGATCGCGCCCGACGAGGCCCAGCACCGTCGCCACGTCGTCGACCGTGACCGAGTTGCCCGAAAACGCGAGCACCTGGTCGAACGCGGTTTCGGCGTCGCGCATGCTGCCTTCGGCGGCGCGGGCCACGAGGGCAATCGCCTCGGGCGACACCGTGATGCCGTCGGCGTCCGCGATCTTCCGCAACTGCTCGCCAATCCCGCGGCTCGCAATCGTCTTGAACTCGAAGACCTGCGACCGCGACACGATCGTGTCGGGGATCTTGTCCGGCGCCGTGGTCGCCATGATGAACGCGACGTGCGGCGGCGGTTCTTCGATCGACTTCAGGAGCGCGTTGAACGACGAGGTCGACAGCTGATGGACCTCATCGATGATGAAGACCTTGTAGCGATCGCGCGCCGGGCGGATGGCCAGGCCCGCGATGATGACCTCGCGGATGTTGTCGATGCCCGTGTGCGTGGCCGCGTCGATCTCGAGCACGTCCATGTCGCGGCCTTCGGCGATTTCCCGGCAGGGATCGCACGTCCCGCACGGGTCGGCCGTCGGTCCCTGGTCGCAGTTCAGCATCCGCGCGAGGATCCGCGCCGTCGTGGTCTTGCCGACGCCCCGGGGACCGGCAAACACGAACGCCTGGGCAATACGCCCCGACCCGAAAGCATTGCGGAGCGTCTGCGTGACGTGACGCTGACCGACGACCTGATCGAGGGTCTGAGGGCGCCAGCGGCGGGCGATGACGGTATAGGCCATGGTCCCAGAGGCTAGAGGCGAGAGGCTAGGGGCTAGCTTCCGGCCGGGTTCGAGCCGCTCGCGGGCCGTACTGCGGCCCGGGTTGTCCTGCGGCACATCACAGGGTCTGCTGAGTGCTGCTGCCTTCCGGCCCTGACACGGTTCACAGTCTGGGATTGCACAGGGTCCGGGCCGCAGTGCGGCCCACGAACTTCCACTCTTTCGAGCGGGCGAACGAACAGTGTACTAGAGGCTAGAGGCTAGAGGCTAGAGGCTAGAGGCTAGGGGCTAGGGGCTAGGGGCTAGCACCTGGAAGCCAGGGGCGTCGGGCCTGGGCCTGGCCGTGAGCCGTGAGCCGTGAGCCGTGAGCCGTGAGCCGTGAGCCTGTATCCTATGACCCAACCACGACTGACCAACCTGTGTCTATTCAAGGTGTGAGCGATTCGGAGCTGGTCGAGCGCGCCAGGCGGGGCGATACCGCCGCCTTCGGCACGCTGGTGGACCGCTACCGGACGTCGGTGTTCCGGGCCGCGCTCGCCGCCCTTGGATCGCCGGACGACGCGGAGGATGTCGCCCAGGAAGCGTTCCTCGCCGCGCATCGCCACTTGGAGGGGTTCCGTGGGGACGCCAGCTTCAAGACGTGGGTCATCTCCATCGCGTGGCGCAAGGCGCTGACGAGGCGGCGGAGCGTGAAGACCATGCTTCGGCGGTTCGTGGAACCTCCCGACGAACGTGGCTGGGAGATCGCGGACGACACGCGGTCGCAGGAGCAGGCGGTCATCGACCTGGAACTGCGGTCGCAGATCCGCCGGGCCATCGCCAGACTGACGCCGAAGCTGAGAGACGCGCTCCTCCTGGCGGCGACGGGTGAGCACACGATGGATGACATCGGGACACTGCTCGGCATTCCGACAGGCACGGTGAAGTGGCGGATTTCGGAGGCACGACGCCTGGTCAGGCAGGGACTGGAGCGATAGGGATCAGGGAACAGGCGATTGGGAAGAGGGAAAGGGACGAGGGGACAGGGAAATGCGGCTGAGCAACGACGAACTCGACCGGGCGATTGACGACGTGGCGCGCGAGATGGTGAGCGCGGAGTCGGCGACCGACCTGCGCGCGCGTGTCGTCGCCCGGTTGTTGGACGGCCGCTCGCCGGCCCGCGCCGTCGGGCCGCGCCTGGCCTGGGGCAGCGCGGTGGCCTTGGTGGCCGTCGTGACCATCGCCGTTCTGCTGATGCGTCCCGCCATGGAATCGCCCGCGCCGGCGCCAACGCGGCTCGCGGCCTCGGACACCGCCGAACCACCGGTCATCGAACCCGGGCAGCCCGGTCCCGCGTCCGACACGAGAGCGACGATGCGGGTCCCGGAACGTCGCCGCGTCCGGCGCGCCGATACGGCCTCGCCCGGCCTCGCCTGGGACGCCGGCCCCGCGCCGCTCCCCCACCCGGAGCCGATCGCCATCGACACGCTGGCACCCGCAGCGCTGACCGTTCCGGGCTTCGACGTGGCGCCACTCGACGACATTCAGCCGATTACCATCCCCGCGGCAGGCCCCGGCCTGCCCGATCAGCAGAGGAGAGAACCCCGATGAACGCACGCAGAATCCTGGCCGCCGCGGCGGCGATGTGCCTGACCGGCACCGCAGCGCTTGCCCAGCCTCCGCACGCCATGGCTCCGTCGCCCGCACCCCGCGCGTGGTCGGAGACCACGCCCCAGCCCCCCACGGCGGCCACCGCGCCGAGATCGACGCGCCCGGCCCCGGCCGCGGTCGCAGCGGTCGAGGGCGATTCGCTGCCCTCTGCCCAGGCATCCTCACCGGGACAGACCGCCCCGCCGCAGATGCCCACCGCGGTCGCGCCGATGCCGTCGGGTCGGTTCACGCCGCCGCAGAAGGGGCAACTGCTCAACGTCAAGGTCGAGTTCACGATCACCGATCAGATCGGCACCAAGCTACCGGTGAAGAAGACGATGACGATGATGGTGGCCGATCGTGAATCGAGCCGCATTCGGACGAACGCGGATTATTACGTGAAGCTGACGCGCGAGTCCAAGCAGGGGGCCGTCGAGTCCTACTTGGATCGCCGCAGCGCCCCGCTCTCCGTCGACGTGAACCCGACCGTTGAAGGGAACAAGGTCCGCCTTGACTTCTCCATCGAGTACACCGTGGACGGCGACGCCGGTGAAGGGGTGCCTCCGAGCAAGACGAACGTGTCGGAGCGCCTCGCGGCGGTCCTCGACAGCGGCGTACCCATGGTCGTCGCGCAGTCGTCCGATGCGGTCAGCGACCGTAAGGTGACGATCGAGATCAAGGCCACGATCGTCAAGTAAGGCTCGCGGCTTCCCGGGCTTCAGGCTTCCGGCCTCAGGCGTCAGGCCTGATGGCCGGGCTGAAGCCCGGCGCTACGTACGTCCCTATTCCCTGTTCTCTTTCCCTCTTCCCTATCGCCTCTTCCCTATTCCCTGTTTCTTGTGAAGTACCATGTCCCCGGAGGAAGGCGCATGCGTATGCGGTTGCTGGCGGCATTGATGGTGCTGCCGCTCGTGGCGGGAGCGTGCAGCAAGGGGCCGGCCGAGGCCGCGCTCAAGGCGGCCGACGAGTCTATTGCCAGGGTCACGCGCGAGGCCAGGACGATCATGCCCGCCGAACTCGAAGCGCTGACGACCGCGGTCGCAGGCGCCAAGGCGAAGTTCAAGGCCGGCGATTACGCGGGCGCCCTCGCGGCGGCGAAGGACCTGCCCGCCCGGGCCGCCGAACTCGCACGGGCCGCCGCCGCGAAGAAGGGCGAGGTCGCGGCGCAGTGGAAGGTCTTCCAGTCCTCCGTGCCCGGGGCACTCCGGAACATGACCGAACGGATTCGCGGCGTGGAAGGAATGAGGAAACTGCCGAAGGACTTCGACCCGTCGCAGTTGACCGCGGCGAAGACCGCCCTGTCCGAAGCCGCCACGCTCTGGGCCGCGGCGTCCGACGCGTTTGCGAACGGCGACTTCGCCGGGGCGCTGGCCAGGGCTGCCGACGTGAGGACGAAGGCCGACACGTTGTCGCCGCTCGTCGACGCGCTGCCCCGCCCTCCGGGCAAGTGACTCAGACGGCAGCGTCCGCGCGCCGCCGGACCTCATCGAGGGCCTGAAGCAGATCCGCGCGGGTCACCGGCTTGACGATGTACGTGATGTCGGGCCTGGCCAGGAAGCGCTCGGCCTCTTCGGTCACGGCGCCACCGGTCAGGAACACCATCCGGCGCCGATGGTCGGGGTCGATCCTCGCCAGCACGTCGCCCAGTTCGATCCCGGACATTCCCGGCATCATCAGGTCGCACGCGATGGCCTGGTAGCGTTTCGCCCCGAGGCGCGCCAGCGCGTCGACGCCATCTGACGCCAGTGTCACATCCCACTCCGTCTTGAGGATGGCGCCAAGCAGTTTCGACACCAGCGGCTCGTCGTCCACGATCAGCACGGACGGTCGCGCGGCTCGCCGGACAGTGGCCGGCGGAACGGCGGCCGTCGCCGGCGGCTGGAGGGGTTCGAGATCGAGCGTGAGCTGGGCGGCCTCCCGATCCACCGCGGGCGGGGCTGGCTCTTCGATCCCGTCGAACGACATCGACACCGTCGTCCCGGCGCCGGGGGTCGATTCGATCTCGAGGCGGCCGCCGTGCGCGTCGACGATGCCGCGTGTCACGAAGAGCCCCAGGCCGAGGGCGCCGGACGCGGCGCGCGTCGTGAAGTAGGGTTCGCCCATCTTCTCGCGATGCGTTTCGGGCACCCCGATCCCATCATCGTAGACGGCCAGCACGACGCGGCCGTCGGCGTCGACCCGCGTGACGACGCGGACCATCGACGCGCCCTGGCGAGCCTTCACGGCCTGGGCCGCGTTCACGAGCAGGTTGAGCAACGCCTGGACGAGCCGCGGTTCGTCGCCGAGGACGCGCGGGACGGGATGCAGGTCGAAGGTCACCTGGATATCAGGCCCCATCGACGGGGCAGCCACGCGGACCGCGGCGGCGGCGACGCCGCGCAGGTCGACCGGGGCACGCGTTTCCTGGCGGCGCGAAAAGCTCCGCAGGCGTTCGGCGACGCGCTGGATTCGCGTGGCGCCGTCGGCGGCATGTTCGATCGAGGCAACGATGTCCGGCGGCGCGCCCGACGATCGCAGGTACGCGTCGACGTCGTTCAGCGAGAGCGTCAGGTAGGTCAGCGGGTTGTTGATCTCGTGGCCGACCCCCGCCGCCATCCGACCGATGGCCGCCATGCGCTCCGATTCGACCAGGGCCGCCTGCGCGCGGCCGCGCCAGTCCTGCTGGTCCCGTACCTCGCCGGCCAGCTGCCCCGACACGGCGGTCAGCCGTTCCGCATCGGCCACGAACCGGCTCATCACGCGAGCCGACACCGGGAGCACGACGCAGAGCGCGCCAAGGTCGCCCGTCGAGAGGAATTCAAGCATGCGGTTGGCCACCGCCAGTTCGATGACCGCCGACACGAAGAACAGCGTGAATCCGCCAATCTGCAGCAGCAGCCCGGACTCGCCCCGGCGGTACCGATCCAGCAGCGCGAAGAACGTGACCGCGAACTGCAGGACCACGAACAGGCCGTACGCCTCGCCGAAAACGGTCGTGACCGGGAGGTGGTACTCGACACCGGCCCACGGGACGGAGATCGTGTCGACGATGGCCATCAGGTGGATCCCGGTGACCGCGATCACCAGCGCGGCCGCGCCGGACACGGCCGAGAACACGCGCAGGGCTCGCGGCATCCGTTGCCAGGACGTATCCGGGCCGCCGAAAGCCACGAGCAGCCAGAGCAGGCCCTGCAGGTGTCCGAGTGCGTAAGACGCCCTGCCGGATGCCAGGTAGGTTCCTGTGGCCAGCCCGTCGGTGCAGAAGACAATCCCCGTGATGTTGTAGAGGCCGGCCGTGAGCGCGATGGCCGCGAAGGTCCGGGTGGCTCGCCAGCCCGGGGCCGTCGAGAACGCCGCGAGGACAGCGGCCGCCCCGAGATTCAGGGTGGCGGCGACGAGAGCAATCGCGGCGGCAAGGTCCACGGCCGGGATTCTACACGCGAACAGCCCGGTTCGGGTGGTCTCACGCACCGTCCCGCGGGCGGTCCGGGCGCTGGCACGCTAAGCAAAGGCGAGTCGGCTGTCGTAGTGTTATTGATGCGGGGTCCCCCCTCTCCCGCTCTTCCACCGCTGTCTGCCCGGAGGTTTCGTCTTCATGGTCCTCAATGGACGATTTGTCGCAGTGTTCCGCCGGTTTCGCCCGATGTTCGGCTTGGTACTGACCCTCGCTGTCCTGCTGGCGGGCACGACGGCCTGCAACAAGGGTGGGGACCCAAGGCAGGCTGGACGGGGAGGGCCTGCGGTCACGGTCAAGACCACCAAGGTGAGCCGGATGTCCGTCCAGCGCCAGATCGACCTGGCCGGCACGCTCCTCTCGCCCGATCAGGCCAAGGTCAGTTCCGAGGCGGCGGGCGTGGTCCGGAAGGTGCTCGTGGAGATCGGCCGACCCGTGCAGGTCGGCACGCCGCTCGTCCAAATCGAGCCGCGCGAGCTGGCCCTGGCCCTGGAACGGGCCGAGGCCGCGCTGCGGCAGACCCGCGCGCAGCTCGGCATGCACGGCGGAAACCTGGAGAGCCGCGAGGAGCCGCCGGCCGATGACGTGATCGCGTCGGTGAAAACGGCCACGGCCACGCGCGACGATGCGAAGCTGGCGTTCGAACGCGCGAAGGCGCTCAACTCGCGGGGCATCACGTCGACGGAGACGTTGCTGACGGCCGAGACCCGCTACAAGGTGGCGGACGCCGCGCTGCAGACGGCCCTCGACTCGGCCCGGGCCACGAAGGCGCTGCTCCAGGACCGGCGTGCGGCCTACGAACTGGCGGTCAAGAAGCTCGGCGACACGGTCGTGCGCGCGCCCATTGAGGGGGTCGTCTCCGAGCGTCCGGTGCAGGTCGGCGAGTTCATTTCCGAACGCACGGCCGTGGCGACAATCGTCCAGATGAACCCGCTCAAGCTGCGCACGGGCGTGCAGGAACGCCACGCGGGCGTCGTGAAGCCCGGCCAGGTGGTCGAATTCCGCGTCGAGTCGTTCGGCAATCGTGTCTTCAAGGGTTCGGTCGCCTACATCAGCCCTTCACTCGACCAGACGATGCGGACCTTTGCCGTGGAAGCGCTGGTCGAAAACGGCGATCTGCTGCTGAAGCCCGGGTTCTTCGCGAAGGGCGTGATCCTGACGACGCTCGACCAGAACGTCATGGCCGTGCCGGATGCCGCGGTGTCGGTGCTGGCGGGCGTCAGTTCCGTCTACGTGATCGCCGACGGGAAGATCACGCAGCAGAGCGTGACGCTCGGCGTCCGGCAGGGCGATCTCTGGGAAGTCTCGGAGGGCCTGAAGGGGGACGAGCTGCTGGCGGCGAGCCGACTGAATGAGCTGGCGACGGGCGTGTCCGTCCGTGAGCAGCAGGCCGGAGACGGAGACGGCGGACGGGGGCAGGTTGGAGGCGAAGGCGGTGCCAGGGGCGCGGGACGGGGCGAACGCGGCGCGGGAGGCAGGAGCCGGGGCGCTGGTCGCGGGACGCCGGAGGGAGGCGCGCGATGAAACTCGCGGACGTCAGCGTCAACCGGCCCGTCTTCGCCGTGATGATGAGCGCGGCGTTGCTGGTCATGGGCTGGTTCTCGTACCGCCAGCTCGGGCTGGACCTCATGCCGAAGACCGACTATCCGACGGTCACGGTCGGCGTCAGCCTGTCGGGCGCGAGCGCCGAAGAGGTCGAGACGTCGCTCACGAAGCCCATCGAGGCCGCGGTCAACACCATCAACGGCATCGACGAACTGCGCTGCAGCTCGAGCCAGGGTTTTGCGCGCTGCTCGATTACCTTCGTGCTCGAGCGCGAGATCGAGGCCGCCACGCAGGACGTGCGCGACAAGGTCGCGGGCGTCCAGCGGCAGTTCCCGCGCGATACCCAGGCGGCCACGGTCACCAAGATCGACCCGGACTCGTCACCGATCCTGACGCTGGTCGTCTCGGGCCGGCGCACGCCGAAAGAGATTTCGCTCATCGCCGACAAGCAGATCAAGGAAGTCCTCGAGACCGTGCAGGATGTCGGCGAAGTCAGCTTCATGGGCAACCGGCGCCGGGAGATCCAGGTGCTCCTGAATCCCGACCGGCTGAACGCGTACGGCATCACGACGTCGGAAGTGCGGTCGGCCGTCGAGCGCCAGAACCAGGAAGCGCCCGGCGGGAGCTTCGTAGCGGGTCCGACCGAGATCGCCATGCGTACGATGGGCCGCCTGCGGACGGTCGAGGACTTCAACAAGATCGTGCTCAAGTACAAGGACGGCTCGGCCGTCCGGCTGGAGGACGTGGCCCGCCTGACGGACTCGGTGGAAGAGGTCCGGAGCCAGACCCGCCTCGACGGCGAAACGGCCGTCTCGATGATGATCCGCAAACAGTCAGGAACGAATACGGTCGAGGTGGTCGATCGCGTGCTCGCGCGCGTGGAGCGGATCCAGGCGGCGCTGCCGGCCGACATCCGGATCAAGCCCATTCGCGATCAGTCGCGTTTCATCCGGAAGTCGTTCGAAGAAATCCAGATGCACCTGGTGCTCGGCGGCCTCCTGGCGGCATTCGTGGTGTTCCTCTTCATCCGGAACACCCGCGTGACGATCATTGCCGCGCTGGCCATCCCCACCTCGATCATCGGCACGTTCACCGTGATGAAGGCGCTGGGCTTCACGCTGAACAACATGACGATGCTCGCCCTCTCCCTGGCGACCGGCATCGTCATCGACGACGCGATCGTCGTGCTGGAGAATATCTTCCGGTTCATCGAGGAGAAGAAGGTCTCGCCGCGCGAGGCGGCCATCAAGGCGACCGGCGAGATCGGCCTGGCGGTCATGGCCACGACGCTGTCGCTGGTGGTCATCTTCCTTCCCGTGGCGTTCATGACCGGGCAGGTCGGCCGGTATTTCTACAGCTTCGGGATCACGTCGGCCACTGCCATCCTGATCTCCATGTTCGTGTCGTTCACGCTGACGCCGGCCCTGTGCGCGTGGTGGCTGCGGCCGACCGATGCGGCGCACGGGCACGCGACGGACAGCAAGCAGCGCGGCGTCTACGCCTGGATGGATCGGAAGTACGGCCGGATGCTCGAGTGGTCGCTGGCGCACCGGCGACTGATGCTGGCGATCTCGGCCGTGGTCGTGCTGTCGGCCGGCATCCTGTATCCCTACGTCGGCAAGGAACTCGTCCCGGACGACGACCAGAGCGAGTTCAGCGTCAACGTGCGCCTGCCTCGCGGGACGAGTTATCAACGCACGCTGGAATACGTGACGCCCATCGAGAGCGAAATCAAGCGGACGCTGGGCGACGACATGGTGTCGATCATGACGTCGATCGACGCGGGCGGCGCCAACTACTGGATTCAGCTCGCGGCGCTGGAGGATCGCGACCGTTCGCAGCAGACGTTGATGGCGACGACGCGGCGGATGCTGAGCCGCTACAAGAACGCGCGCATCAGCGTGTCCGGCGGGACGGACATTTCCGGCGCCAGCTCGGGCGGCGGCGGGCGCGGCGGCGGCGGCGGCAGCACGAACGGGCTCAACATGATCGTGCAGGGACCGGATATCGAGCAACTGCAGGCGTACTCCAACGATCTGCTCGCGCGGATCCGGACGATCCCGGGCATCACGGACGCGGACACGACGTTCGAATCGACACAGCCGGAACTGCGCGTGACCATCGACCGGCAGCGCGCGGCGGACATCGGCGTGCCGCTCGAGATGGTGTCGTCGAGCCTCCGGACGTTCGTCGGCGGCGAAGAGGTCACGAAGTTCAAGGACGGCGACGAGCAGTACACCGTGCGCCTGCGCCTGGACGAGCCGTTCAGGCGGGATCCGCGCACGATGGGGGACCTGTTCGTCCAGGCCTCGGGCGGACGCATGGTGCGCGTGTCTGACGTCGCGCACCTGACGATGGAGAACGCGCCGGCATCGATCGAACGGTACAACCGGATGCGGCAGTATTCGGTGAACGCGAGCCTGGACCGCGAGAAGACGACCCTCGGCGAGGCGCTGGCGGCGGCGCGGTCGAAGGTCGGCGAGTTGGGCCTGAAGGCGGGTTACCAGGTAACCTTCGGCGGCAGCGCCAAGACCCTCGAAGAAGCGGGTAACGACTTCGCCCTGGCGATGGTGCTGTCGGTCGTGTTCATCTACATGGTGCTGGCCTCCCAGTTCAACTCGTTCATCCACCCGCTGACGATCATGACGGCGCTGCCGCTGAGCCTGCCGGCGGGCCTGCTGGCGTTGATGGCGTTCGGCATGACGATCAACGTCTACAGCGCCATCGGCCTGATGATGCTGTTCGGGATCGTGAAGAAGAACTCGATCCTGCAGGTGGACTACACGAACACGCTGCGGGCGGAAGGCGTCGAGAAGCACACGGCGCTCGTCCAGGCCAGCCACGTGCGGCTGAGGCCCATCCTGATGACGACCATCGCGATCGTGGCGGGCATGCTGCCCATCGCGTTCGGCCGGGGCGCGGGGTCGGGCTCGCGCGCGTCGATGGCCGTGACCATCATCGGGGGCCAGCTCCTCTGCCTCCTGCTGACCTTGCTCGTCACGCCGATCATCTACTCGTACTTCGATGGCCTCCGCACGTGGCGTCCGAGTGACGTGCTGGGGCTGCTGCGGCTCAGGAAGGCGGGGAAGAGGGCGGTCGTGGAGCCTCCGCCACTGGCGGTAGTGCCGGACGAAGCGGGGCCGGCGGCGGACTAGGCAAGGCCGGGACAGGCTTTCGGCTCACGGCTCGCGCCTTGGGGCCAGCGGCCCTCGAGCCGCTTGCCAAGCGTGCTGGACAAGCGTAGAGTGTGCAAGCGCTTTCACTGTGGCCACCAAGCATGGCCGCCCAGGGCATCGTTGCATGACCAGGGGTGATTGGAATCGCTTGCAGGAGGGAATCGTGAGACTCAGCCTGACCGCTTCGCTCTGCGCCGCCGCCGTGCTGTCGGCATCGGTGTGCCTGGCCCAGCCGGCCCCGCAGCCGCCCAAACCCCCGGTCCCGAGCCTGACCGGCTCCGTCGAAGACTTCAAGCCGGCGACAACCAACCAGCCGGGCCGCGAATACCCGCAGGTCAATTCCGAGCGCCGGATCCGCGCGCGGGTCGTCGCGCCCGACGCGCAGAGTGTGCTGTTCGATATCAGCGCCGTGAAGTACGCCTTGGTCAAGGGACCGGACGGCGTCTGGCTCGGAGACACGGCCGCCCAAGACGAGGGGTTCCACTACTACCAGATCTGGGTGGACGGCGCCGCCGTGCCCGACCCGAACAGCCTCTACTACTACGGCGCCAGCCGCTGGGGCAGCGGCATCGAAATCCCGGCCAAGGACCAGGACTTCTACGCGTTGAAGAACGTCCCTCACGGCCAGATCCGCGAAGTGACCTACTTCGCCAAGTCCACGGGCAAGATGCGGCGCTGCTTCGTCTACACGCCTCCCGACTACGAGAAGAACACCTCGGCTCGCTATCCCGTGTTGTACCTGCAGCACGGCGGCGGTGAAGACGAAACTGGCTGGCCGTCGCAGGGCCGAACCGGCCTCATCATGGACAACATGATCGCCGAGGGGAAGGCGACGCCTTTCAT
>CAZJRM010000021.1:0-37196 GCA_964547975.1 uncultured Vicinamibacterales bacterium
GGATGTCGGTGACCGACGCGCTCACCGGCCTGTACAACTATCGCTACTGCTACGAACGGCTCCGCAGCGAAATCGGACGTTCTTCCCGCTACGGGCATCCGCTGTCGATCGTCATGATCGATCTCGACGGATTCAAGCAGGTCAACGACCGGTTCGGTCACCTGCGCGGCGACGACGTGCTGCGGGACGTCGCGCGGGTCGTCCGGCAGAATACGCGCCGGTACGACGAAGCCACGTGCGTGAAGGAGGTCGACATCGATATCGCCTCGCGCTACGGCGGCGAAGAATTCATCGTCATCATGCCCGAGACCAACGCCGCCGGGGCCGCCATCGCGGCCGAACGGATCCGCGCCGCGATCGAGCGGGACATCGCGCCGCTGGCCGGGCGCGAATCTGCCGACGACCGACTCCCGCTTCGGGTCACCGGGAGCTTCGGCGTGACGGTGCTCGCGCCCGGAGAGGGGCCCGAGAGCCTGATCAAACGCGCGGACGACGCCGTCTACCGCGCAAAGGCGGCCGGCAAGAACTGCGTCGTGGTGGCGGACGTGTCGGCAGGGACGAGGGATTAGGCGGGCGTCCCCGTGAGGATCTCCCGCACCGTCATCCCCCGCGCGTCGACCCGCACGTGCAGAAAGCCGATGGGCGCCGCCTTGAAATTCCAGCAGCACGACCGGACCTGCCAGACCGCCGTATCGCCGAGCATGTAGCGCTCGGTGGGCTGGTGCAGGTGCCCGAAGAAGATCGCGCTCGGGCGCGTCTGCCGCACCAGGGCGTTGAACCACCGCGAGTCGTTCCGCCCCAGGTGCATCTCGGCATCGAGGCCCTGGCGTTCGGTCGGGATGTGCGTGAAGAGCACCTTCCGGGGCTCCGGCGCGGATAGTTCCGCTTCGAGCCACTCGCACTGACCGCGGGGCTTGATGTTCTCCGAAGTCAACGTGCCGATGTGTTCGCCTCCGAGACCTGCGCTGCACGCGCTGATGAACCGCACGCCCTTGTGCACGAAGCTGTAGTAGTCGCTCGGGGCGCCAGACCTCGTAAAGTCCTGCGGGAACGCATCGCGCAGCGCCTTCCGGTCCTCCGGTGACGATTCGTGATTCCCGGCGGTGACGTGGAGCGGCAGCGGCACCCGGCCGAGGAGCGGCAGGAAGCTCTTCATCTGCAGGTCGCCGTCGACAATGACGAAGTCCGGTCGGTCGCCGGCCGGCAGAGCGGCCATCGCGTCGAGCGCCCGCATGAAGCGGTCGGCGCCGGTGCCGAGGGCCTCCATGCCCTTGGTCGGCGCCTCGTTGCAGTGCGGGTCGGTCGCCACACAGAAACAAAACGGTTCGACGGCTTGCCGGGCCGACGCGCCGGCCGGCGCCGGAGTGCCGACCGTCGCGGCCATCGCCGCACCACCCACCTTCGTCAGGAACTCGCGCCGCTCCATCATCTTCTCCCTACCTGGCAAACATGTGCTGGTACGACACCGGCATCTCACCCGCCCGAATCGCCGCGGCGTCCTGCCGGAAGGCCTGGGCAGCCAACGGGCCGCGTCCGGCGGACTTCTCGAGGAACACCGCCACGGTCCCGCGTTCACCCGCGCGCAGGAGGTAATTGGCCAGACGCGACGCGAGCAGGGGCTCAGAAGAGAACTCCGGCGGCGAGGCCGGCGCGTCCTGGGCCTGCGCCATGTGAGTGAGCGCGGCCGTGCGATTCCCGCCGCGCAGCGCGCACAGGGCCAGCACGACGTGCGAACGATACGTCGCGTCGCCCGCCTCGGGCCGCGACGGCTGCGATGACACGAGCGCGAGGACTTCCTCCGCGGCCGTCCGGGCCTGATCGAGCGCCAATCGTACGCCGGCGGAGTCACGGCCGCCCGCCTGCCGGGTCTCGGACCACAAGTACCGCGCTTCAGCCGCGTCGGCGAGCGCCGTCAGGCGGTCCGGTCCTGGCAACTCGCGGATCGCCTCGAACTCGCGAGCGTGGAGCGCCTGCTGTTCTTCCGGCGTCAGGGTCTCGCCTGCCCTCACCTTCCGGCCGATCTCCGGGCCGGCCAGTGCCAGTTGGCGCTCGAGCACCGCCTGCCTGATGGGGCGCGTCCGGTCGCGCTGGGCCAGCCAGGTCTTCAGGCGGCGCGCCTCGGCCTCGTCTGGCGCGAGCACCAGCGCGCGCTCCAGCAACTGCAGACCGAGCGCCTCGCGAGCGTCGTCGGTACGTGACACCTGAAGCAGGCGCTGCGCGACCCCGGCCAGCTTCCGGGCATCCGTGTCCGCGAGGAGCCGCTGGCGGACGTCCAACGCAAATGGGTCGGACTCGAGCGGGGCGCTGGCTCGGCCGGTGGCGGGATCGGGCGTGCCGGCGAGGACACGACCGTAGAACTGACCGAGATAGGCGGACCACGTCGCGGCCGATGGTGCGCGGCCCGAGCCACCCCAAATCCCCGTCCCCGTGGGATCGAGGCTGCGTGCCTTCAGGAGCAGCGATTCGGCGCGGAGGTTGTCGTGCCCGGTCAAGAACGCCGCCGCGTGGAACAGGACCGAAGGCGTCACCGGTGCCGCCGACGCGCGCGCCATCCATGCGTCTGCCGCACGCGCGTAACCGGTCGGATCCGCGGCGCGGGAAATCGGCCACACCGATGCCGGGTCCTCGGCCCTGTGGGCGATGAGCCACAACACGTGGGGCAGGCGCCGCGCGATCAGTTCGTTCCAGGGGAGCACGGATGTGGCCGTAGTCTCGTAGTACACACGCAGGCGGCGGACGGTCTGGAATCCCTGTTCGTCATCGGTGATCGAACGTTCGAGAAACGCGACGGCCTGCGGACTCATGCGCGCGGCCGCCGCGCGGAACGCCTCCTCGGCCCGCTGCCGATCCATCTCGGCAGCCACTCCAGGATTCGGCCTCAGGGGCGGCGGCCCCGTCTGGCGGCGACAGGCGGGAACGCTCAGGAGCGCAGCGAAGCCCACCATCGCCACCGCTGCACGGACGCCGCGTCGAACCCTCAACTGGCACGTCATCGGACCACGCTTTCGTAGACCGCCCTGGACACGGCGGCAATCAACGTATCGCTCGTCTTCTCGTCGGCGAATCCCCGGGTCAGGACCACGAGCACGTACGGCCTCGGCGCGAACACGATGCCCCCGTCATGGTGAATTCTCGTGATCGTCCCGGTCTTGTGGGCGACAGCCGTGCCCGTCGGCACACCGGCGGGAAGACCCGCACGGAACGTCTGGCGCTTCAGGATCTCGACCATCTCGGCGCTGGCGGCGGGGGACACCGCCTGCCCGCGCGCGATGGCCATCAGGATCGTGAAGAAGCCGTGGGCCGTCGCCGTGTTGTTGAGACCTCGTTCGAAGGCCTTGTTGTCTTCGACCCCGCGCCTGACGACCATCTCCTGCGCGCCGTACGTGGCCATGGTGGCGGCCACCCGATCCGCGCCCAGGCGATCGATGAGCACGTTGGTCGCCAGGTTGCTGCTCACCGTGATCATGGCCTCGCACAAGTCACGGTACCGGCGTTCCGTGCCGATCGCCTTGTAGATATCCCCATCGGAGTCGTCACCCACCGACAGCGAGTACGGCGAACCATCCACCACGCTCCTGAACGTGTTCACGACCGGGATTCGATCGTCGAGCGCGAGGGCGCCGGCCGAAGCCTGCCGGAAGAGCTCCACCATGACCGGCACCTTCATGGTGCTGGCGGCATGAAACACCGTGTGCGCCTCGAGCATCAGCGTGTCGCGGCCGTCCAGTGTGGCGAACGCCACGGCCACTTCGGCGCCGCTCGCGCGGGTCAGCGCCTCGACGCGCGTTCGCAGGTCCACTGGCGCGTCCTGCTGCGCCCCGAGCACGCCGCCGGCACACGCCGCCACGGCCAGAACACCGATGAGCGTCCTCATGGTTGCGTCCCCCAAACGCAGTCTACCCCGGCCACACCTGCGGTGTCTCAGCGCACTCCAGCCCGCAGGGCGATCCAGAGGTGCCGCCCTGGGCCGTCGACACCGGAGCCGTGAATCCGGTAGGCCCGGTCGAAGAGGTTCGCCACGCCGCCGGTCACCCAGACACCCCGCGTCAGCGGCCACCCGGCCGCCAGATTCACGACCGTCCATCCCGCTGTGCCACCCGGGGAAATCCGGTGGTCGGACGCATCGCCGGGATGAAGGCGGTGCTGGGCAGCGGCCACGCGCGTCGTCGTCTCGACCCAGGCCCCGCGGGGCCGGCGATACCGGACACCGGCCAGGCCATTCAGCGGCGGGATGCGTCGCATGGGCACCCCCGCGGACGTCTGCTGGCCGTGCGCCGCGGCCAGGAACCCGAAGACCGTGAACGTCTCGGTCGCCCGCCACTCGACGTCTGCTTCGGAACCGTGGACGACGGCCCGGCCGACATTGGCACGGTGGTAGACGTCCTGGCCGTCCAGAAGTGGCGCCCCGTTGAAGGTGGCCCGCTCGCGATCGATGAGGTCGCGAAGCCCCATGCGGTAGGCTGCCACCGTCGCCGCGATCCGCCCGGTGTGGAGCTTGGCGCCGCCCTCGATGGCCAGCGACCGCTCCGGCGCCAGCGATCCCGGGGGCACCTCGATGCCGTAGTCGAACGCGCCGAGGGTGCTCAGGTCATCGATGTTCGGCGCTCGAAACGCCTGGGACACCGACCCGAACAGGTGGACGGCGGACGACACGTCGACGCGGGCCGCGAGGCTGTTCACGACGGCATCCGGCGTGATGTGCGTGTCCCCGAACACCGGGTCGTCGGCACGCACATCGTCGCGGGTGAAGCGGCTGCCCGCCTCCAGGTGCCAGCGCGCGACGCTGACGTCGACCCGCGTGTAGGCAGACAGCGACAGCCGGGTGGCTCCGTCCGGATAGAGCCCGCGCAGATCCGCTGCCGCACCGCTGGCCAGGTTCGTGTCCCGACGACGGCTGCGCACGACATCGTGATAGACGTCCACGCCTCCCTGCCAGGTCACCGCGCGTGACAGGCGGCCGGCCAGATCCACCGACACTCCAGCCGTCGAGACGGTGTCGTGCTCCCGGGTCTCGAGCGGCGAGCCTTCTTTCCGCCGGACGCGCCCTTCTTCGGAGCGGTGCCAGGACGCCGTCAGCCGTGTCGTCCCGAGCCAGGACCACGGCATCGCGTGTTCGAGTTGGACGTAACCGAGGCGCCGGGCCTGGGGATCGAAGGCATACACCGCGTAGCCCCGCTGCGCGACCTGATCGTAGCGGGGCACGTCCGACTGGTGCACGCTCTGGAACACGGCCGACACTTTGGTTCGTGCCGCCGGCACCCACAAGGCCGCCGCGTCGACGTCGAGTTCGTCGTACGCCGACGGCGTCTCGGTGCCAAGCGAGCCTCCCGCGACGAGGTCGCCGAACGACCGCCACGTGACACCGGCCCTGGCGCCGACATGCCGCCCGGAGACCTGGCCATCGACACGACCCGACTGCTCCATGCCGCCGCTCGCCAGCCGGATGGCCGCCGCGCCGCCCGCCTCGAACCCGGTCGTTGAGAGCCGGGCCGGAGTCGTCACCAGGTTGACCACGCCCCCGATGGCGTCGCTGCCGTACTGCACGGACCCCGACCCTCGCACGACCTCGATCCGCGCGAGCGAATACGCGTCGACGGTGTTCGTGTACTGATTCGGCCCGAGCCGGAATGTCGCGTTGTTGAGGCGGATGCCGTCGACGAGCACGAGCACCTGGTTGCCGACGAACCCCCGCAGGAAGGGCGAGCCGCCCCCGTGATTCGTCTTCTGGACCCAGCCGCCGGGCTGATCCTGCAACGCCTCAGGCGCGGTGCGCGCGGACCGTTCGTCGAGGGCGGCGCGGTCGATCACCGATGTCGAACGCGGCACGATCCGCGCGCGGGTCTCCGCCCTGGTCGCCGCCACGATGACGGATTCATCAACCGTGATGCCGCGTCGCACCAGCAGCACGTCGAACGCCAGCGGGCGCGCCGCCACGTCCACCGCCGTCTCGAACGGGTGAAAGCCGTCCGCCACCACCCGCAGGGACTGCCTGCCGGCGTTCAGCGCCTCGAGCCGGACGCGCCCGTCCGGTGCCACGGCGGCCGCCGGCCGCCCGCCGATCTCCACCGACGCTCCAGGCACCGGCAGCAGCGTGAACGCATCGAGCACGGTCACGGTCAGCGATGGCCCGTCCATCCGGGCCGCGCTCGTCAGCGCCGGGACACCAATGGACAGGCTGACACACAGCACAAACAACGAGCACGACCCAACACGCATCACCGGCTCCAGGCGGCTTCGACCACGAGCGGCAGATGATCGGACGCGGGCGTCGACGGCACGAACGCCGTGCGTGCCACGAGACCGGCTCCCTGACGAATCCAGAGATAGTCGATGCGGCTCTTCGGGCCGGTGCTGGGAATAGTGAAGCCGTCGCCGACCCCGACGGCAGACCACGAGTCCTCGAACTGTTCCGCCATTCCGACGTGCATCCGGCTGCCTGGCGTGTCGTTGAAGTCACCGCCAATCACGATCGGCGTGGCCGGGGATGGCGCGATCATCGCGCGAATCTGCGACACGCTCTCCACCCGCTCCGCATCGTCGGCACGATGATCGAGGTGGGTCGAGACGAAGACCAGTTCGCGCCCATGGGCGTCGACCACCACCTGGAGCACGCCGCGCTGCTCGCCATCACGAAGGGGGCGAAGCAGGGTGTTCGACCAGCGCTTGACAGGAAAACGGCTCAGGACCGCGTTCCCGTATTCGCCGCCCTGGAAGTCGAGGTTCTTGCCGAAGACGCACGTCATCCCCGTCGCCGCCGCCAGTTCCGCCGGGAAGTCACGACGACCGGTCCGCTCGGTGCCTTTGTCCACTTCCTGGAGCGCCACGAGATCGACGTTCTGCGATCGGATGAGATCGGCGATCCGGGCGAGGTCGAGGCGGCCGTCCACCCCTTCGCCGTGGTGGATGTTGAACGTCATGAACCGGACCGCGTCTCCGGGCGCGGGTCCCGCGGGCAACAACGGCGCGGTGCGGCCGGACGGCCCGGCATGGACGACCGTCGCGAACGCCGCCACGGCGAGGCCGAACAACGCCCTGCGTGCGATCACGTGGGTGGAGAAAAACGGGATGCGAGCCATGTGTCCTCGAAAGTCCCATCATACCCGCGACGGCCGGACATGGGCAGACGCCAGGCTGACTGGCGAAGGCGGACCGGGCCGGGTACGATGTGAATCTCACACGGAGCCTCGACCATGCCGACGCTTATTCCCGCACCAACCGTCATTCAGGCCGCTGGCAACACGCCAAAGGTCATCGAAGAGTTCGTGGGACGGGTCAACACCCGCGACGACGCCGCGAGCATCGCGCACATGGTGTCGCCCGCGGGCTGGGTCGAACCCGGGCAGCGGCCCGAGTTCGACGAATTCACCGTCGTGCTGCGCGGCATGCTGCGCGTCGAGTTCGAAGGCGGATCGATGGACGTGCGGGCCGGGCAGGCCGTACACACGCAACCGGGCGAATGGGTGCGGTACAGCAGCCCCGACCACGAGGGCGCCGAGTACATCGCCGTGTGCCTGCCGGCCTTCTCGCCGGCGACCGTTCACCGGGACGCGGAGTAGCCCGGCCGATCGGCTACCGTGTCACGCGGACGGGCTGCGTCCAGGCCACGAGCCCGTTCGAGTCGGTGATCTTCGCGCGCACGTACCCTTCGCCGCCGACGAAGTCGTACGTGGCGGGACTCGACGTCGCTTCGCGCAGCACACGTCCACTCCTGCCGATGAACCCGATGGTGTACTTCGCGAATGTCTGTTCCTTGACGATGATTGTCAGACTGGACGGTCCCGCCTTGACGTCGCTCAACTCGACACCGGTAGACGCATAGAAATCACCCTTCGACAACCCGGCGAGGATCGCGTCCGTCGTCAGTCGCGCGGCGCGCACCATGACCCAGCCCTGCCCGGGCCGGGCGGAGGCCTTCACCCACGGCCGCTTCAGTTCGTGCATGTCGTCACTGGCCACGCCGAACAACGTCAGGCCGTCCGACAACAAGCCGTCCCACATCGTTTCGACGCTGGGCCGCCCGCCGCCGCCACCGTTGTTCACCTGCGGGTGCCCGTTGAAGATCTCGATCAGATGCGCACCGACGCCCGCCTTGAGGTCGTCGAGCGTGAACGCCCACCCGAAGTTCGGATGGTTGATCTGCACGAGGCCGCCGGCGGGCGTCATCGCCGCCACATCACGCCGGAGCGCCTCGGCGGGCGTCGCGCCGCCCTGCGGCTTCACGGTGCCGTCACCGCCGAGGAGATTGAGGTGCACGGGTTTGTCGGCCGCCGAGTCCGTCACCTCTTCGCCGCGGATCACGAGGAACCTGTCCGTCGCTCCGGCCGTCGCATTCAGCCCGTCCACCGGCGTGACGAAGTTGTGGTCGGTCAGCACGAGGAAGTGATACCGCTGCTCGCGATACCAGCGAACGACGTCCTCGGGCGTGCTGTCGCCGTCGCTATTGAGCGTGTGCGTGTGCGTGTTCCCCTTGAACCAGCGCCACGCCTCGGCGGCCGGCGGCGACTGACGCGCCACCAGGCCCGAGAGCGACAGTACGACCGTGGCCATCACGACGAGTCCTGTCTTCATCCCACACTCCTTCTCGGGCATACCCACGCGCGTCGCAGCCGCGCGTGGAATGGCCGTGTCACATCGGCCCCGCCGGGCCGAGGCGCGTCATCCACGTCAGGATCGCGATGAGACCGGTATACCAGCCGAACGCGCCCCAGTCGCCGTCTGCCGCATCGTCCGCCTGAAACGATTGGTACGCCGCCGCCAGCCCAATCAGGACCAGCAGGCCTTCCCTGGTCGTCGCGAACGCCGCTCCGACGACGGCCGTCGCCATGACCCGCTGCACGCGCGACAACGGGCGAAAGGCGCGGGCGCCGTCGAGATGCCAGACCGGCAGCAGATTGAACAGGTTGATCCACGCGCCTACCCGGGCGATGGCACCCCACGTCGACCACGTCGTCGTCTCGTAGACGGCGAAGGCGGCGAGGGCGGCGCCGAGCCCCCAGACGGGTCCCGCCAGGCCGATCCGGGCATCCTCGTGAGCGTTGGCCGGATACTGCGCACTGCGCACCACGGCCCCGACGCCGGGAATGAACATCGGCGCGCTCGCGGCAATGCCGTACCGCGTGAGCGCCACGACGTGCCCCATCTCGTGCACGTAGATCGAGAGGATGAGACCCGCGGCAAACGGCCAGCCGAAGGCCGCCCAGTAAAGCGCGAAGGTGGGCACCATGGACAGCAGCGTCGCCGACTTGCCGAGGCCCAGCAGCAGGACCTTGCCTTTCGACAGAACCAGGAGCAGCAGGGCCACCGCGCCTCCGCCCTTCGTGGCGTTGCGCCACCGCCCCGCAGACGAGGCCGTCACCTCGCGTGACAGCCGGTCCACGCGACGGCTGATCTCGGCGTGCTGGCGGGCCCCGGGCGGCAGGAGTGCCAGCGCGGTGCGCCAGGCGTGCAGTTCGCCGGCGGTGTTGGAGGCCCTCGCCGCCTCATCCGCCTCCGCGGCCAGCGACTTCAGCCGTTCCGCGTGCACGAGCGCATGACAGGACGGGCACACGAGGAGTGCCGGGGCCACTTCGCCCCCGCATTGGCGACACGTCATCGCGACCAGCCAGGTATCACGCGCCGGGACGCCGCCCAGGCGAAAACGGGCCCGTCACGACGATGGACAGGCGTTTGTTGACGCGCCACGCCTCGAAGACACCAAATCCGAGGATGGCGATGCCCATGAGGTTCTCGAAGCCCTGGAGGAAGGGCAGCAGGAGGACGAAGCCGGCGAAGAACGCCGGACTCGGCACCTCGGCGCCCTGCGCCCGAATGGCGTCGATGACCGATGGCACCGATGAGGACACGATGGTGATGTAGGTGATGGCCACGGCCATGGTCTGGTAGACCCAGCCACCTCGGCCGCCAGAGCCCCACCGCACGGCACGTCCAACGGCCCATCCCACGACAATCGCGATGAGCCCGAACTCGTAGCCGGACAACTTCAGCACGGCGTAGTAGAGCAGCCACCCGGCGATGGCGGCGCCGAACCCGGCGCCGATGGCCTTGAGCACGCCCGTGGCGCCGGGACGGCTGGCCTGGAATGCCTCCAGGCCGTGACGGCACATTTCGCAAATCGTCTTGCCGCCCGCCTCGAAATAGACCGAGCCAATCTCGCGCCCGCACGCGCCGCAGGCCATCGTGGGAGGGGCGTCGTGTCCGTAGTCGGCCCGATCGAATTGCAGAGACCCACCCGACGCTGCTGACTCGTCCATCGGACACTCCTCGCTTGCGGCCTGCGGCCAGCGGCTTTCGGCGGCGCCACTCCCGCTCTCGCCTAATCCCTGTTCCCTGTCGTGTAAGCGACCGTTCCCGCGGCCACCGTCGAGTACACCTCGAGGTCCGGCGACAGCATGACGAGATCGGCCACGAATCCGATCGCGATGCGGCCGCGTTCGTGGCCGAGGCCAATCGCCTTCGCGTTGTTCGTGGTCAGCGTCGGCAACACGGCTTCGAGCGACGATCCGGTGATTCGGATCACGTTGCGCAGGGCGCGGTCGAGCGACAGGATGCTGCCGGCCAGCGTGCGGGCATCGAGCCTCGCGCTCGTCGCATCGACCTGGACGTCGTAGTCGCCCAGGCGATGCCAGCCTGGCGGCATGCCGAGCGCCGCCATGGCGTCGGTGACGAGACTCAGCCGCGCGCTGCCCAGCGCTTTCCAGACCAGGGCGATGATCGACTCATGCGTGTGGACGCCGTCGGCGATGAACCCGACGAGCGGCCGCGGGTCCGTCAGCAAGGCGCCGGGCAGGCCGGGTTCGCGGTGGGCCAGCGCCGGCATGGCGCTGAAGAGGTGCGTCCCGTACCGCGCCCCGGCGTCAAAGGCCGCGATGGCCTCCTCGTAGGTCGCCATGCTGTGACCGGTGCTCACCAGCACCCCGCGCCGGCTGAGGTCCGTGATGACGTCCAGCGCTCCGGGCAGTTCGGGGGCGATCGTCACGAGCCGGACACCGGTACTGGGCGACCAGTCAGCCACCTCCTTCCGATCCGGCGCGCGCAGGTACTTCGGGTTGTGCGCGCCCTTCTTGGACGGGTTCAGGTACGGGCCTTCGACGTGCAGTCCCAGCGGCATGGCGCCGGAGAACCCCTCGGGCGGTCCCGCCGCGATCACCTGCTGGCCGGCCGCGATCCGTTCGAGCGGCGATGTGATGATCGTCGGCAGGAACGACGTGACGCCGAAACGCGGCAGTCTGGACGCCACGTTCCAGATCGGGGCGGCGTCGTTGGTGAAGTCGTGGCCGAATCCGCCGTTGAACTGCAGGTCGATGAACCCCGGAACCACGGTGAACCCGGTCGCGTCGATGACCCTTGCGCCTTCGGGAGCCTGGAACTCCGCGGATGGCGCGACACGGCTGATACGACCTCGTTCGACGAGAATGGAGGTCGTTCCCGGCAGGCGCTCGGGACTGTAGACGGTGGCATTCCTGATGAAGAGCATGGACAGACTCCGAACGGGGCGCGAGTGACTCCGCCGGCTACCGCAGCGCGGGCAGGCTGGCTGCCGCGATCGACTGGCCGACACGCCGGCTCTTCTCGTCCGGCAGTTGAATGTTGACGCGCGCGGCGAGTTCCGGGAACTCCGCCGCGAGCACGGCCTTCGCGCCGTCCAGGATGAGCGTGCCGCCCGTCCCGGAGGTCAGCCGGCCGAGGATGAGGACGTGTTTCACGTCGTAGAAGTCCGCATAGTGGGCGAGCGTGTACCCGAGGTAGACCCCCACCGACTCCCAGATCCTGCGCGCCTCCGGGTGTCCGGCCTCGAGATACTCCTGGACGTGCTTGAGTCTTGCCGCCTTGGTCTCGCCTTCAGGCAACGGAATCCCGACCTTGGGCGCCAGGCGGAAGACGCACTGCTGCGAGAAATACGACGCGCCCACGCCCCGGTCACCGGACCACTCGTCGGCGGCGGCCTCGGGATTGTAGTCGACGGGCGCGAACGCCAGTTCGTTGAGCCACCCGGTAATCGCGCCCTCACGATTGACGTACCCGGCTGCTTCGCTGCTGCCCATGGCAATCCCGAGCACCGCATCGTCTTCGAGGGACATGGCGCCGGCAAGCGCCGTCACGTCGCCGTCGTTGGCGATCTCGAGCGGCACGCCGAACTCGTCACGGATTCGCAGGAACATGTCGCGAATCTCGTGGAATCGTTCCTGAGGGATGCCGCGGAAGAGCGATGCGACCATGGGGCGGTTGTCCACGTAGACGCCGGCCGAACTGCCGCCAATGGCATCGAGACGGGGCAGTTTCGAGGCCGCCAGCTTCAACGCGTCGATAATCCGGCCGTAGTGATACGCCGGGTCGGTCTGCTCGACGGGTTCCCAGACGATCTCTTCGCTGAACACCGCTTCGCCGTTCACCACGGCCGATACCTTGACGTCGGACGCGCCAAGATCGAACCCGATCCGGCATCCATCCAGGTGACGTCCGATGGGCGCCCCGGCTTCGCGCTCGGCCGGCAGGTCGGCCGCGGCGCAGGCCACGATAGTGAAGGGCTGCAGGTAGACCTGGCCGCCCATGAAACGTACGTCGAAATCCCGGGGACCGCCAGGCGCGTAGACCGCCTGGAGGTGACGGACGACGACCGTCGGCCCGTTCACGTGAAGCCGCCAGCCGCCCCGGGCCCACAGCAGGAACTTCACGATTCGTTCCGCGTAGACGAGGTTGGCCTCGGCCCGCGGGTGGCCGTCGGGAAACGCGACGGTCTCGTAGCGGGACACGGCGCCGTCGGAGCGTTCGAGCGCGAAGACCAGGGGCACACCAGCACCGGAGGCGGCCACTTCGGCACGGAATGCCCGGTTGGCCAGCGCCGCCGGCCGGAAGCCGGGTTCGAGGGGAGGAAGGATAGACGGCACGATGAGACGGAACGCGGTCGACATAATCCCGGATTGTACACCGCAGGGTCGGGATCCCCGTGGCGTCCGTCTTCACCCGGACGAGCGATGGCCGTCAACGCACGCGCTGCTCGCGCTGGTACACCCGCACGTAGTCGATGTCGTGGAACTGCGGGAACGTAGTCGTCGCGTCGGGATTGCCCGGCCACGTCCCGCCCACGGCCGTGTTCAGGATGAGGTAGTGGGGCGCGTGCGGAACGCCTTCGGTGGCCGTGTGGATGAGCCGCCCGTCGACGTACCAGCGCAGGGCGTCAGGCTCCCACTCGAGGACGAACACGTGGAAGTCCTTGGTGTAGTCCGCCACGCCGCGCGACGTTCCTGAACTCGTCTTCTTCTGCCCATCGAACGAGTGGTAGTGGAGCGTGCCGTACACGACCGTGGGTTCGTGACCGAGGAACTCCATGATGTCGATCTCGGTGTACCACGGCCTGGCTTCGGGAATCAGCCGCTCCTTGCCGGCGGCCACCGCGTCGGCCATCAGCATCTCCATCGCCCAGTCGCGGTGCTGCGGGTAGAGCCAGTGCGCGGGCCAGAGCCCCTGTCCGGCCGGGAGTTTCGCCCGGATCTCGAATCGCCCGTAGGTCGGCGCGAACTTGCCGCTCGTATCGACGCGGCCGCTCGTGAAGTGCTGCGGACCGACGTCTCTCGCCCGGCTGCGGAGGCGCAGCATCCCGCGTTCGACCAGGACCTCGTCCGCCACGTAGTACTGCACCTCGGCGTGTTTGCTCTGCTCGCGGACCAGCACGTTCCATCGTGCCTGGGACAGGATCGTGCCGTCGAACTCGTCCTGCCACACGAGCGTCCAGCCTGGAGGCGGCGCCTGCGCGAGCGACGCGCCGAGGGACCACACCCACACCACCATGCCGAGCACAATTCGCCGGATCATTGACGCTCCAGGTTGGCCGGCCATCTCAGTTCGACCCCCTGCGCGACGAGCGCGTCCTGGAACATCGCCAGGAGCGCCGGCCGCTCACGGACTGCGGCGGGCGTCACGCCTTTCGCAAGGGCGAAGGCCACGAGCGCTCCCGCCACCTCGCCGATGTTCCATTCGACCGGGTGCAGCCGATAACACCCGTTCGTGATGTGTGTCGTGCCGATGTTCTTGCACGCGGGCAGGAGGTTGCCGACGCGGACGGGCAACAACGCGCCCAGGGGGATCTCGAAGGGCAGCGACGGCACGTCGATGTAGTTGTCGCCGCCGGAACTCGGGTGCAGATCGATCCGGTAGCTCCCGATGCCCACGGGGTCGGGATACCCGTACGCGACGCGCCGATCGGTGACCCGCGCGCGGGCGTCCGCGCCGCAATGCTGCTCGAGCACGGTCGTGACCGCCCTGATGCGGCGGGCTTCGCGGATGTACGGGTACTTCGCGAGGCCGTCTTCGGTGCCGAGCACGTCGCCGCGCAGCCGCAGTTCCCGCCACCCGGCCCTGCCGTCGGCCCGAGGCGCTTCGGTCTGCAGCCAGTACAACAGCGACAGGCTCAGCTGCTTCGCGCTCTCCACATGCCGCCGTTGTTCGTCGGGAGGCACGCCGACCAGGTTGCCCGTCAGGTAATCGTTCTGCGGCCAGTTGATGACGCTGAGATCGCCGGCGTAGGTGCCGGGGAGGAAGTTCGCCTTGCTGGCGATCCGCCGGTACACCCACAGGTTCATGGCGCCTGGCATGCCAGGTCCGAACGGATCGAACGACATCTGCCGCGGCTTCAACGTGTATGGATGCGTCGTGGTGAGGTCGAGGAGCCGTCCCGACCACGCGGGCGCCAGCGCCGGCACGTAGTCGCGCCAGCGCGCGTACTCGCGCGGCCGCTCGATCGTGTGGTCCTCGCCGGGCACGGCGTCGACGACGAACACCGACGTGAAGGCCTGGTGATTGGCCGGGTTGGCCGCCTCGGGCGTGCTCGGCTCGCCGGTGGCCCGCCGGCCTTCCGCACCGGTCACGAACTCGGTGCCCGTGAGCGGCAGGAGGTCGCCGAGTTCCGTGGCGTCGATGAAGAACGGCGCCTCCAGGACCCGTTCACGACCGGACCGCAGGCTCCGGACGCGCAGCCCGCGCACGCGGTCGCGCTCCACGTCGGCCGCCGTCACGACGTGCTCGAGCAGCAGCGTCAGCCGACCCGACGACACGAACGGGGCCAGCGTGCCTTCGAGCACCGACAACGCGACGCGCGGTTCGTGACACAGCCGCGAGACGCTGCCCTCGCCGGGATTGAGGACGGGGTTCGCCCGCGCCGCGTCGGTCAGCGGGTAATACGCCCGGTAGTACGCGCGGATGTCGCTCCGAAGTCGCCGGTACCACCGCGTCGCGCCGAACGACTCGATCCACGCGTGTTCGTCGGGCGGCACGCCCTGCTGCGTGAGCTGACCGCCTATCCAGTCGGTCTCCTCCGTCATCGCGACGCGCAGCCCGGCTCTCAGCGCGGACAACGCGGCCGCGACGCCTCCGAGTCCCGCCCCGGCGATGATGAGATCGAAACGCCCGCCCGACGGATCCGCCCGCTCGACGGCGGCGCGGCTCATTCGCGGCAGCCAGAGCACGGCCCCGCCGGCCGTCCCGCACGCGGTCAGCCGGACGAAGTCACGCCTCGTCATCATGGGACATCGCTCCGCGGACGCCGGTTATTTCTTCTTCGGCGGTTTCGCCGGCTTGGCAGGGGCCTTCGGTGCCGGCGCGCTCAGTTCCTTGATCCACTCGTCCACGCTCAGCACTCGTCCGTACGTGCCCTTGATCGCCGCGAGGGCGGTGGCATGCACGAAGTCCGCAGGCACGGTCTTCCCGTTGAACTCGAGCGGCCTGGTCGCGCACCCGTCGTGCAGCACGAGCACCTCGAAGCCGAGGTCCGTCGCCGCGCGACTCGCGGCTTCGACGCACATATGCGTCTGCATGCCGGCGATGACGACCCGCCGGATGCCGAGGCGCTGCAACTCGGCCTGCAGGCTCGTCTCGCGGAAACTGTTGGCGAACTGCTTGCTGATTACCAGTTCACCGGCCAGCGGCGCCACCTCTGGCCGGATCCGATACTGCGGGTCGACCGGCTCGCCGTCGGCGATCGCAACCGATGCGGGCACGTGCCGCACGTGGACCACGGGGATCTTCCGGAGCCGGGCGGCCACCAGGGCCACCCTCGCCCGATCGGCCGCCTCGACGGGCCCCGTCAGCGGAACCAGCCCCTTCTCGAAGTAGAAGTTCTGGATGTCGATGATGAGGAGCGCCGTCCCGGCGACGGCCGGGGTTGGCGCAGAACCCTGGGCGGCAGCGGTCGCGGACACGGCGAGCACCAGCGCGGCGGCAGCAGCGAGTCGCATGGCCTACTGCTTCTTCTTCGCGGTCCAGGCGCCGGAGCCCATGCCGGCGAACTCGTACACGCCGGTCATCGAGTCGCCCTCGATCTTGGCGCCGAACGACACCGTGGCGGCCTGGCCCTGCATGTCGATGGTAATGGTGTACTTGAGTTCGTTGCCGACCAGCGTCCCTTCGAGCGGCACCTCACCCATGGGACTGGCCTGGGTCCCGGTTACCTTCTCGCCCTCCTGCTTGAAGGTCACGGCGAGCGTCATCTGCCCCTGGGGAGTTTCGATCGACATGTCCCAGGCGCCGGTGATGTCGAGCGCGGCGGTCTTCGTTTCGGGCTTCGGTGCCTCCTGGGCAAGAGCCAGGACGGGAGTCACGAGCATCAGGACGCAGGCAAGCAGGAACAATCGCTTCATGGACGTCACTCCGGTCGGAGGGTGTCGGGTCACCGCGCCCGCGGGGGCTCGGCAGGCGGAGGGAATTATACCCTCCGCCTCCCGGCCCCGGGGTCTTACTTCTCGAGGAACGGGTACCGGTAGTCGGACGCCGGCACGAACGTCTCCTTCACGGTCCGCGGGCTGACCCACCGCAGCAGGTTCAGCGGGCCGCCGGCCTTGTCGTTGGTACCGGACGCGCGCGCGCCGCCGAACGGCTGCAGGCCGACGCTTGCGCCGGTCGGCTTGTCGTTCAGGTAGAAGTTGCCGGCCGCGTATTTCAGCACCCGGCAGGCCTCGACGAACGCGTACCGATCCTGCGAGAACACGCAACCCGTCAAGGCGTACGGCGATGTCGTGTCGCAGAGGTGCAGCACGTTCGCCCACTCCGCGTCCTCGTAGACATACACCGTCAGGACGGGCCCGAAGATCTCCTCTTCCATCGTCACGAAGTGCGGGTTCGTCGTGACGACGATGGTCGGCTGGATATAGAACCCGTGGCGCTTGTCGCCCGTGCCTCCGGCGACGATCTCGGCTGACGATGAGGCCTTCGCCTTCTCGACGTAACCCATGATGCTGTCGAACGCCGCTTCGTCGATGACCGCGTTGACGAAGTTCCCGAGGTCGCGGACGTCGCCGACCTTCACCGTGCCCAGCATGTCGAGCGCGGCGCTCTTGACCGCCGGCCACAACGACCGCGGAATGTAGGCCCGGCTGGCGGCCGAACACTTCTGCCCCTGGTATTCGAACGCCCCGCGCACGAGGGCCGTCGCCACCTCGATGGCATTGGCCGACGGGTGCACCATCACGAACCCCTTGCCGCCGGTCTCGCCGACGATGCGCGGGTAGGTCTTGTAGTGTTCGAGATTGGACGCCACGGTGCGCCAGAGCTGGTTGAACGTCGAGTTGGAGCCCGTGAAATGGACGCCCGCGAAATCACGGTGCCCCATCGTCACGCGGCCGATCATCGACCCGCTGCCCGGCAGGAAGTTGATGACGCCGTCGGGCAGGCCGGCTTCCTTGTAGATCTGCATCAGGACGTAGGACGACACGACGGCGGTCGACGCCGGCTTCCACACGGTGGTGTTCCCCATCAGCGCCACCGACATGTTGAGGTTCGAGCCGATGGCGGTGAAGTTGAACGGGCTGACGGCCAGCACGAACCCCTCGAGCGGGCGGTACTCGAGGCGGTTCAGCGCATCGCGCGTCGAGCGCGGCTGTTCGGCGTAGATTTCGCCGGCGTAGAACGCGTTGAACCGCAGGAAGTCGATGACCTCACAGGCCGCGTCGATTTCGGCCTGGTACACGTTCTTCCCCTGGCCGAGCATGGTGGCGGCCAGGATCTGGTAGCGGTACTTCCGCGAGATGAGTTCCGCGATGCGCAGGTTGATCGACGCGCGTTCCACCCACGAGAGGCCTTCCCATTCGTGCTTGGCCGCCATGGCCGCCGCGATGGCGGCCGCCACGTCCGATTCCGACGCCTGGTGGTACCGGGCGAGCACCGTCCCGTCGTTCGGGTTCAGGGCGTTGGCCAGCGTGCCCGTCCGGACGTCCCGGCCGCCGATGACAAGCGGGATTTCCGGGACCTCGGCCGCCATGGAGGCCAGCGCCGGCTGGATGGCGGCGCGTTCGGGGCTGCCGGGCGCGAACATGTGCACCGGCTCGTTCGCGGGAGCTTCGATCTTAAAAACGCTGTTGTTCATGGACGTCGCCTTTTCGCGCGCACCGCACGCAATCGTACCGAGGCCGTGGGCCCCCGATGCCGGGGGCCGCAGGGCGCAGACCGTTGGCGTGAACTAGTCTGACGATTATAGCAGGCGGCACGCCGGGGCCGTCAGACGAGGCGGGATCAGAATCGCGCGGTCAGTGTCATGACGCCGTTCACACCGGGAGCCGGCACCGCCCGCGCATCGGGGCTCACCGGATAGGTCCGGTCGAGCAGGTTTCTCACCATCACGTTGAGGTCGAGAGACCGGCCGAGCGACACGCCGCCGGCGACATCCACCAGCGTGTAACCAGGCATACGGATTTCGGTCGGGCCCGGATCCTCGTCTTTCGCGAAGAACGTGCCGCGCACCTGCACGAATCCCCGACCGCCGACAGCCCGGCGCAGCGCCACCATCCCGGTGAGCGGCGGAATGTCGTCGAGGGGCGTATCGTCGTCGAGCGCGAGGCCCCGCGACCACGTGGCCGACGATTCGAGCGTCACGCCAAAGCCCAGGCCGGCGTTGACTTCGGTCTCGATCCCGCGGATCCGGGCCCGTCCCCGGTTCCGGAAGAAGAAGAAGTCCGTGGCCGTCGAGTACCGCTCGATGAGGTCGTTGATGCGGTACTGGTAGGCCGACACGCCCGCGCGCACGCGCGACGAGGTGAAACGAACGCCAAGATCGCCCTGGACGCTGCGCTCCGGATCGAGATCGGGATTGCCGGTGATGAAACCGCGCCCGGTCGGACCGCGATAGTAACGATCCGAGACGGTCGGGTCGCGGAACCCGCTGCCGGCCTGCGCCACGAACGAGAGGCCGGACCACGGTCCTGCGGACAGGGACACGTTCCCGGAGAACGCGCCGTGCGACGAGTCGTGATCGCCGAAATACCCGCCTTCGTTCCGGCTCGACACGCGGTCGCCACGCACGCCGGCCCCCAGCGTCAGGCGCGGGCTCAGCGCCGCCTCGAGCGTCCCGTAGACGCCGACATCCAGGCGTTTCGCCGTATCAATCGAGACGTTGACGACATCGCTCGTGATCTGGCCCACGAGGTCGTACTGGCGCACCGTGTCGAGCGCTCGCACGTGGCCTCTGCCGTTGACATCGACGCCGAATTCGACCTTCGCTCGCGACAACAGCCGCTCGGCCGAACCGCGCGCCTGGAAATCATCGGCGGAGTAGTCGGCACGTTCCAGGGACCGTCCGCGAGCGGAGGTCGCAAACCGGTCCTGGTCCGTCATCTGGCGGTAGCGGCCCAGGAACCCCGTGAGCACGATACGTTCGAAACCGCCGACCCGCCGCAGGTCGTAGCCTGCCGTCACGCGGTGCGAGTCCTCGATCGGGTAGTAGAACCTGACGGTCTGCGAGTTGTTCCGCGGGCGGTCGATGTCGCGGCCGAAGTCGCTCTGCCACGACGCGCTGAAGATCCCCGGGCCGAGCGCGTGTTCCATCCTGGCGAGAAACCCCTGGTCGGTGGCCCCGGAGTTGAAGACCGCGCCGGACGGGCTGTCGTAGTCGTCGAAGTCGCGGTAGTGCGCCTGCACGAGCACGCCGCCTCCCGACAACCCCTTCGACACTTCGGCCGCGAATCGCTGCTGGGGAATGCCGACGCCGAACGCGCCGACGAACCGCGCTCCGAGCGGCGCCCCCGGCGCGACGCGCCGGGTTCGCGCGTAGATGACGCCGCCGAACGCGTCGGATCCGTAGGCCACTGACCCCGGGCCGCGCGAGACTTCCACGCCATCGAGCACGAACGGATCGAGGAAGGTCGCGCTCGGTCCGACCCGCCGATCCGATGTCACGCGCGCGCCGTCGATCAGGATCAGCGTCCGGCCGCGCGCCAGGCCCCGAATGGCCGGCACGGCGGCATGGCCTTCGGACACGGACGACACGCCGGCCATCCCCTCGAGCGCCTGGGTGAGATTGGCCGGCTGCCTCGAGACAATCTCCTGCGCGGGCAGCAGCGATGTCGCGCTCGCCAGCGTGGCTTCGATGTCCGGCGCGGCCCCCGCGGTGACGGTGACGGTCTCATCGACGAGGGGCGCGAGCCGGAGTTCGAGCACGCCCTGGGCGGGCACCGACTCGACCAGCATCGGCTTCGTGAACCGCTCCCCGGGGAGGATGACCAGCACTTCGAACGGCGGCGCCGGATCCGGCTTCCAGCTGAAGCGGCCATCGGCGTTCGTGTAGACCACGCCGGGGCGCCCGAGAATCGTCACTTCGGCATTCGCGACCGGCTTGCCAGTCTTGTCGTCGACCACCCGGCCTTCGAGCGCGAACGCCTGAGCCGCGACGGCCACAACCGCCAGCACCGCGATGGCCGCCACCCAGACACGTCGTCCCATGAGCCACTCCCCCCCGAGGGACGAGTCTACGAGAGGGTCGCGTTCTACTACCACCGGCCGTAGATGCGGGTCGTCTCGAGCGCGCCGGACTGGACACGCGCGCCCGTCACGGGAGGTACTGAATCACCCACTCGGCAACCGAGTACAGGGGACGCGCCAAGCCGGCGGACCCGGCCGCCAGACCCGCACCGGCCGCCGCCATCCACGCGCCTGGCGCCCGTCGGGTCCTGGAGGACGACGCGGCCGGCCGCTCCGGATCGAGCAACCGTCGGACGCGCCGCTCGAGGCCATCGCCCCTGTAGAAACACGTCGCGGCGGGCCAGGCCGTCAGGGTCCTCGACGGCGAGAGACGCGCCACGGTCACGAGGGCGCTGGCCAGGTCGAGCGAACAGGATCCGCCAGCCGACGCGGCATCGTCAGCCAGATCCTCGGACGCCTGCTGCCAGCACTGGAGCAGCGCCGCGGATAGCCGGGACCCGGTCAGACCGTCGACGACGGCACGGATCCAGAGCGCCTTCAGGTTGTCGCGCGCATCCAGGTGCGCGGCCTCGTGGGCGCCGATCGCCGCCAGTTCGGCCGGCGTGCAGCGAGCGATGACCGACCGCGCGACCACGAGCCTGGGACGACGGATGCCGACCACGGCCACGACGGGGAACTCGGCGTCGATCGTCCACGCCGCGAGGCCCGCGGCCGGCAACCGCACGTCAGGCGGCGCGGCCGTCCAGGCTCGGGCGAGGCGCTCGCTGGACACGAGCGCGGCCGCGGCACGCAGCAGGGTGCCTCCGGCCAGCAGGGCGCCGAGCGCCGCCAGGGCAATCACCGCGATACTAACGGACTCATCCCCACGAATCGGTTCGTGCCGGATGAACGCCAGTCCGCCAACGACGGCAACCACGGCCGCCGCCAGCGTCGGCATCACGCGCGCGCCAAGCGCGAGGCGTGCGGCAGCCGACGCGCCGACGCGCCGCATGACGCGGTGCAGAGCGGGCCAGGCCGCCCGCACGAGCACGGCGCACAGGATATTGGCAACGGCGAACCACGCGCCGCAGACGAGCCATGTGCGCCAGGCGAGGCTCATGGCTGCTCCTTCCCGGCGCCTCGCGTCCGCGCGCGGCGCTCCCGCACCAGCCGCTCCAGTTCGTCGAGGGCGGCCGCGTCCCGCTCGGTCACCGTGTCGATCAACGTGGACAACACTGGCCGAAGCCAAGCGGGTCCACCGCCGAGCAGCCGCTCGAAGGTCCGCCGCGTCATCTCGGAACTGAGTTCCTCGCGCGAGTATTTCGGCCGGTACCGGAAGGCGCGCCCGTCCTTGACGCGTTCGAGCAACCCCTTTCGGTAGAGCCGGTCGAGGGTCGTCATGAGTGTCGTGTAGGCGATGGGCCGATACTCGGGCTGAAGATCTCGAACGCTGGCGGCAGACGGCTGGCGCCAGAGGGAATCGAGCACCCGGCGCTCGAGCGGCCCCAGCATCTCGTCGAAGCCCGGCGAGTCCGCACGGATCTGACCGCCATCGTCATCCCGGAACATGGGGCTCGATTATAACCGCGCCGGAGTTCTGACGCGTCCGTTCGCCGTAGAATGGCCGGCGAGGAGACCGCCATGAACCGATCCCTTCCGTCCGCTGCGCTGGTCGCCACGCTCGCCGCCGCCCTCGCCGCTACGCTGACCGCCCAGGCCCCCGCGAAGAGTGCCCGGCGAACGCCGGCGTCGGCCTCGCCCGCACCGGCATTCTCGGTCGTCGAAGCGTCGATTCCGGAGATGCGCGCCGCCATGGAGCAGGGCCGCGTGACCTCACGCGAACTCGTGCAACAGTCCCTCACGCGCATCGCGCTCCACGAAGAAACGCTCAACGCCGTCATGGCCGTCAACTCACGCGCGCTCGCCGAGGCCGACGCGCGGGACCGCGAACGTCGCGAGGGCAGGATCCGCGGCCCGCTTCACGGCATCCCCATCGCACTCAAAGACAACATCCATACGACCGACATGCCGACGACCGGCGGCGCGCTGGCGTTCGAGGGCTTCGTGCCGCCCTACGACGCCACGCTGACGAAACACCTTCGGGACGCCGGCGCGATCATCATCGCCAAGACCGTGATGACGGAGCTCGCCAACTGGATCGCGGGCTCGCCGATGTCGATGCCGACCAACTACAGCGCCCTCGGCGGCTACGGGCGTAACCCGTACGACCCCCGCCGCGATCCTCGCGATACCACCGCCGACGGCCGCCCGGCGCTCGCGACCGGAGGTTCGAGTTCGGGTATCGGCACGGCCGCGAGTTTCTGGGCCGCGAACGTCGGCACCGAAACGTCCGGATCGATCCTCAGTCCGTCGAACCAGAACATGCTGGTGGGCATCAAGCCCACCGTCGGCCGCATCAGCCGCTACGGGATCATCCCGATCACGGCGGATCAGGACACCGCCGGCCCGATGGCTCGCTCGGTCACGGACGCGGCCATCCTGCTCGGCGTGCTCGAGGGCGCGAGCCCCGATCCGAACGACGCCGCGACGAAGGCGTGCACGCCGCCGCCGGGCCGCGACTACACACCATTTCTCAAGCGGGACGCCCTCAAGGGCGCGCGCATCGGCATCCCGCGCGCGGGGTTCTACTCGGAAACCAGGATTCCCGGTCGGGAACGCCCGTCGGGCGGCCTTGGCCGCGAGGCCGCCGCGCTCATGGACGAGGTCATCGCCGCCCTCAAGGCCGAGGGCGCCGTCATCGTCGATCCGGCCGACATTCCCAGCGTTCTCGATCAGGATCCTGCGAAGAACTTCATGTCGTGGGGCACGTGCTCTGGCGCCGACAACGGCAAGGGCCGGGATGCCGCCTGTTCGGTCGTCTTCAAGTACGGGATGAAGCGCGACTTCAACGCGTGGCTCGCGACACTCGGCGCGGCCGCACCCGTGAAGAGCCTCACCGAACTGCGGCTCTGGAACCTCAATCACACACGCGCGGGCTCGCTGAAGTACGGCCAGACGAACCTCGACGTCTCGGACGAGATGGACCTCGTCGCCGATCGCGGCCGCTACCAGGCCGACCGCGCGAAGGACATCGAACTCGCGGGTACGCGCGGAATCGAATCCGCCATCAAGACGCACAATCTCGACGCGCTGCTCTTCCCCGGGGGCAGCGGCGCGTCGATTGCCGCGAAACCCGGATACCCGACGGTGATGGTGCCGGCGGGCTTCCTTCCGGCCGGCGGCCAGGGCGCCCCGTTCCCCGCGGGTTTCAACCCGAAACCCGCGCCGTACGGCGTCAGCTTCACCGGGCTCTCGTGCAGCGAGCCGCGGCTGGTCGCGATCGCCTACGCGTTCGAGCAGGCGACGAAGAAACGCGTGCCGCCCGTGCTCGGCCAGTAGCCCGCCGCCCGGTTGGGCTTGAGACCACCCGGTCTCCGGCCCGACCGGGCCTCCAAGGAATTCCCAACAACAACCCCATCTGCCGCTGAAGCTCTGACGCCGCCCGGGGCCGACCTTTCCAGCACACACGCTGCTGGAGGTCGCCATGCGGACGCGGCGTCGCACCTCGGTCGTCGGGCTGCTCGTGGGCGCCGGGTTCCTGTGGCTCGGCGCCGTCCGAGCCGCGGCCGACCCGCCGGCGCCGTGGGTCAACAGCCACGTCCGGGCCGTCGGACTCGAAGCCACTCGCCTGCTCGAGGCTGCCCGGACCCGGTCGGCCATCGTGGCGGGGCTCGTGACGCGCCTTGAGGCATCGGACGTGGTGGTGTTCGTCACCCCGGTGACCTTGACGCAGATGCGGACGGGCGACCTGACGTGGATGGGGTTCTCGCAGGGCATTCGGTACCTCCGGCTCCGAGTGTGCACGACTCAGCCATCGCTCGATGCCACCATCGAGTGGCTGGCACACGAACTGCGACACGCCATCGAAGTCGCCGAAGCCGAGGAGGTCAGCAGCGGCAAGGGGTTCGATGCGCTGTTTCGCCGCATCGGCATGGAATGGAAGACGGGGAGTGTCGAAACGACGGCGGCCATCGACATCCAGCACGCCGTGAAGCAGGAGTTGCGCGAACACCGCCCACGCCGGCGGCCGCGCCCGGACACGCCTCCGCCAGGGGAACCTACTCCCTGACCGTCACCGTGTCTCCAGGGGCCGCGAGGTTGTGGAAGACCGCGTGCACATCCCCGAGGCAAATGTCGTCACCGTCGCGAAGCGCCGCGGCCGCAGCCAACCGCGTCCCGTTCAGGAAGGTGCCGTTCTTGCTCGCCACGTCCTCGAGAAAGGCCTCGCACGCCGACACGACGATGCGCGCGTGATGTTTGGACACCGTCGCCACGTCGATCGGGATCTCGACGTCCGCACTCCGTCCGATGGTGTGCTCCCCGTCGCCGAGCGCGAACTGCCGCCCGTTCCATTCCAGCCAGATGGTGCACGCCTCCCGGGCGGGCGGGGACGGGGCGGACGCACGGTCCGCCCCACCATCCACCCCGGTCGGTTCGACAATCACGTCTCCGTCGAAGGCGTACCCGTAGCCATGGACGGTGCGAATGGCACGAGAACTGCGGGCGCACTCACCGATCGCCCGCCGCACTTCGTTGACCAGGGCCGCGAGCCCGCTGTCGGCGACGAAGGTATCCGGCCAGAGTCGGTCGCGGATGTGGACCTTCGACACCGCAGCGGGACTTCGCTCGACGAGGAGCGCCAGCAACTGGTACGCCTTCGGCGACAGGTGAACGGGCCGGCCGCCCTCGAGGAGCAGACGGCGGTCGTCGTCGAGTACGAACGGGCCGAATCGGACGGTCTTCATGTCCGCCTCCTTCCCGGCTTGCGGCTCGCGGCCGGCGGCGCCTTCTTTCCTTCGCCTCTTCCCTATTCCCGTTCCCTGATCCCTATCGCCTTGTCCCTATCCCCTGCTCTACTGCCCCGCCGCGCGCTTCGGCGGATTCAGCACGAGATTCTCGATGAAGAACTCCATGGCCCGCCCCTGGTTCACGCTGGTGTGGCCCAGATCCGGTCCCACCTGCACCTCGAAGCTCTTCCCGGCGCGCTGCAGCGCCTGGATGAGCTGCATGGCGTTCGTCGGGTGCACGTTGTTGTCGGCCGTGCCGTAGTAGATGAGCAATCGCCCGTCGAGCTTGTCGGCGTACTTCATCGCGCTGCCGAGGTCATACCCGTCCTTGTTCTCCTGCGGAATCCACATGTAGCGCTCGGTGTAGATCGAGTCGTAGTGGATCCACGCGGTGACAGCCGACGACGCCACCGCGACGCGGAAGGCCTCGGGATGCCGCAACACGCACATCACCGACGAGTACCCGCCGTAGGACGTGCCGGTCACGCCGACGCGGTCACGGTCGAAGTACGGCCGGCTCCACAGGGACTTGATCCCCTCCGCCATGTCGTCCATTTCCGTCTGCCCGAGTTTCTGGTAGATCGCGTCGAGCGTGCGTTTGCCCATGCCGGGAGCGGCACGGGTATCGAGATTGACGACGAGGAAACCGTACTCGGTCATCGGGTTGGGCGGCACGAAGGTCTCGCGCGCGGTGTTGCCGGCCGAAGCGGGACCGCCGTAGACCGTCATGATCGTCGGATAGGATTTCGACGGATCGAAGTTCGACGGAAAACTGATCAGCCCCCGCAACGGGGTCTTGCCGTCGGCGGCGGTGAAGGTGAACATCTCGGCCTTCTTCAGCCCGAGCTGTTCGAACTTCGACAGGTCGCTGGCGGCAATCTCGGCCACGGGCTTCCCGGCTATCGCGTCGATCACCCGCGTCGCCGGCGGCTGGTTATGTGTCTGGTAGACGTCGACGGCGAGCTTGTTGTCGGGGGAGATGCCGCACGCACCGGGACCGCCGGGGCCGCCCATCGGCCCGCCCGGCCGGCCGCCGGTCATACAGCTGCCGACCGAGTGGTTGAACGCCGGGTCCGTCAGCCGCACGTCCGTCTTCCCGTCGAGCGAGACGCGGTGCAACTGCAGCTTCAGATAGTTGTCGCCGTCGCGCGCCATCAGGAACACGACCTTCGCGTCCTCGTCGATCTTGATCAGGCCGGCCGCCTCGAACGTCGTGTACTTCGTCAGCGGCGCGATCAGCGTGCCGCTCAGGTCGTAGAGGTAGTAGTTCCGCCAGCCATTGCGCTCGGACGCCCAGATGAAACGACGGCCGTCTTTCAGGAACACCTGCGTGGGCTCGGTCTCGACCCACCCGGTCGGCCACTCTTCGCGAAGGATGACGCGGCACGCGCCCGTGCCCGGGTCCGCCGCCACGAGTTCCATGATGTTCTGACGGCGATTCGTGCGGGTGAACAGCAGCTCGCGGCCGTCCTTCGACCACGCGACCCGATACACGTAGTGGCCGACCACGTCGTTGTCGAAGGGGCGCCCTCCGCGGACGTCGACCTTCACGCTCGTCCGCGTCGCCGTGTCGTAGACGAACAGGTCCACCACGGGATTGGGGGACCCCGCCTTGGGATACGCCTCGGTGTCAACCGAGCTGTACAGCTTGGTCTGGTCCATCTGCAGGAAGTAGTCGGGCACCGGCTTCTCGTCGAACCGGTAGTAGGCCAGCTTGCGGCTGTCCGGCGACCACCACATGGCCGTGGTCTGCGACAGCTCTTCACCGTACACCCAGCTGGCCGTCCCGTACTTGATGCGGTCCTTCTCGGATCCATCGGTGGTGATCGCGACCTCGTTCCCGCCGGCGGGGTCGCTCACGAAGAGGTTCCGATCCCGATAGAACGCTTTGAGCGTCTTGTCGGGCGACTCCGCCGACGCGGCCTGCCGCCCGCGCGCGACCCCGCCGCGCCCGGCGAATCCGCCTGGGGTCACCGCGGGCGCCGGCCCGACTTCGACGCTGGTCTTCGCCGCGACATCAAAGCGGTAGAGTTTGCCGTCTCGCGTGTATTCGAACGACCTGCTGTCGTCCTTCCACGCGGCCGACACGGCTCCCGTCTTCACCGCGCCCTGGAACTCGCGAGCCATTCGCTGGTTCTGCTCGTAGCCGGGCATCGTCTTGAGACGGTCCTGGGCTGCCGCTTCCGCGCCCGCCACCAGGCTCACCACCGCCCCCAGCACCGCCCACCGCATCGTTCGAGTGATCGACATCATGAGTCCACGCTCCCGTGCGGAGCCGACCGCGCCGGCCGGCCATCCGTTGAGCACCTGTTGTACCACGAACCCGCCCACCCCAGCGTCAGACCAGTCCCGGCGGCCCCGACCGTCGGGTAAGCTGGGCCCATGCCCGAGGCCATCCGGATCGTCAACGCCCGCGTCCACAATCTCAAGAACGTCTCGCTCGACATCCCCCGCGACCGCATCGTCGTGTTCACGGGCGTGTCCGGCTCCGGCAAGTCGTCCCTGGTGTTCGACACGCTGCACACCGAGGCGCAGCGGCAGCTGATCGAGACGTTCAGCTCCTTTGCCCGGCGGCGCCTCCCGAAGCTGTCTCGGCCGGACGTGGACGCCATCCACCATCTCTCGACGTCCATCGTGATCGACCAGAAGCCGATGGGGCGCACCCTCCGGTCGACCGTCGGCACCGCCACCGAGGTCTACACCTACATGCGGATGTTGTACTCGCGGTGCGGCGACACGCCCGGCCTGGCCTCGTTCCACTTCTCGTTCAACCACCCCGAAGGCATGTGCCAGGCCTGCCGGGGCCTCGGGCATCGTATCGTCGCGGACACGACCCTGCTGCTGGACCGTTCGAAGACCCTGCGCGAAGGCGCCATCACGCATCCCGACTACAAGGTGGGCGGCTGGAACTGGCGGGAGCTGGTCGGGGTCGACCTCTTCCCCAACGACGTGCCCGTCGGCGAATTCCCGCCAGACCAGATTGAACGACTGCTTCACGCCGACGCCATTCCAATCGTCAAGCCACACGGTGCCGGCACGTACGCCAAGACGTGGACCGGCGTCGCGCGGCGCATCGAAAAGGGGTACGTCGCCAACGCCGACGACGAACTGAGCGGAACCCGCCGCGACGCGTACCAGCGATACCTGTCGACCGGCCCCTGCACCGAGTGCGGAGGCCATCGGCTCAACGAACGCGCGCGTGCGGCCAGGGTCGCCGGCGTCGGGATCGCCGACACCGTCGGCTGGGAGCTGCGGGATCTCGATCGGTGGCTCGCCGGCGTCCCCGGCGACGTCGCCGCGCCGCTCGTCAGGAAGATGCGCGGCATCCTCGGGCACCTCATCGGCATCGGAGTGGGCTACCTGTCGCTCGCCCGCTCGGTCGCCACGTTGTCGGGCGGCGAGAGTCAGCGCGTGAAGATGGCTCGCCAGCTCGACTGCGATCTGACGGGCCTCATCTACGTCCTCGACGAGCCGTCGATCGGGCTGCACGCCCGTGACCTCGCCCCCCTGCTCGACATGCTGCGGCGCCTCCGAGACGCGGGGAACTCGGTACTCGTCGTCGAGCACGATCCCGAGGTGATCCGCGCAGGCGACTTCGTCGTCGACATCGGTCCAGGCGCCGGGCTGGCAGGCGGCCATGTCTGCTTCGCGGGATCGCAGGAGGACTTCAGGCACTCCGAGGCGAAGACCGCGGTGATGATGCGTGCGGCGGCCTCGGCATCGAGACCCGCCAGACGCGCCTGGAGCCGGGCCTGGCCCATCCGCGACGCCCGCGCGCGGAACCTCCAGGCCCTCGACGTCGACATCCCGCAACAGGTGTTCGTCTGCATCACGGGCGTCGCCGGCAGCGGCAAGAGCACGCTGGTCCACGAGGTCTTCCTGGGTCAGTGCCCCGGGGCCGTGGTGGTGGACCAGTCACCGGTCGGCCGCAGCAGCCGAGCGAACCCGGCGACCTATCTCGGCGTCTTCGACGACATCCGCCGCCTCTTCTCCCGCGAAACCGGCGCGCCCGCGTCGCTGTTCAGCTTCAACTCCGACGGCGCGTGCCCGACGTGCAGGGGCCAGGGCAGCATCGCCGTCGAGATGAACTTCCTCGACGATGTCCGTATCGAATGCGGTGACTGCAGGGGCCAGCGGTTCCGGGACGACGTGCTCGCCCTGCGGTGGAAGGGACTCAACATCCACGACGTCCTGTGCCTCACGGCAGAGGACGCAGCCGGACGATTCCGGACCGGGCGTCTCCGCGGCCCGCTGGCGGTGCTCTGCGACGTCGGACTCGGCTACCTCACCCTCGGGCAGCCGCTCTCGACGCTCTCCGGTGGCGAGAGCCAGCGTCTCAAGCTTGCCCTCGAACTCGGCAAGACCGGCCGGACCTACGTGCTCGACGAGCCGACCACGGGACTCCACCTGGCGGACACCGACCGGCTCATGGCGATCGTCGACCGACTGGTGGACGCGGGCAACTCGGTCGTGGTCATCGAACACAACCTCGACGTGATCGGCCGCGCCGACTGGGTGATCGACCTGGGTCCCGAAGGGGGCAGCCGGGGCGGACGGCTCATGGCCGCAGGCACACCGGAACAGGTGGCGGCGTCCGGCCGGGGGCACACGGCGCAGTACCTGGCCGCCCGCTTCGCGTAGTCCCCGGCGACGGGCATCAGCGCGCGGGCCGGAACAGCGCAGGCACGCCTGCGCGTACCCGCAGTTCGGTCACAGCGTCGCGGTAGCGAATCCGTACGGTCCCCGCCCGGTCGGCGCGAAGGGTCGCCTCCACGAGGGCTCCGTCCTTCCACGACAGGTCGACCGTGAATCCGCCGCGCGCACGCAGGCCGCGGACGCGGCCCGCCGGCCACGCCGACGGCAGCGCCGGCAGCAGGTGCAGTTCGCCGCGGTGGCTCTGCAGCCACATCTCCGTGATACCCGCCGTGCCGCCGAAGTTGCCGTCGATCTGGAACGGCGGGTGCGCGTCGAACAGGTTCGGATAGGTGCCTCCGCCGCGGTACTGAGTGTCGCCGGTCGGCCCGACATACTGGAGGTGCGTGCGCAGCATCCGGTACGCGTGGTCGCCGTCGAGCAGGCGTGCCCACAGGGCAATCTTCCACGCCTTGCTCCAGCCGGTGCCGCCGTCGCCCCGGAGTTCCAGCGAACGCCGCGCGGCCGCCGCGAGTTCCGGGGTATCGAACGGCGTGATCTGGTTGTCGGGATAGAGGCCGATGAGGTGCGACACGTGGCGGTGCTGCGGGTCCTGGTCCTCCCAGTCGAGGTACCACTCCTGCAGGTGCCCCTTGCGCCCGACTTTGTAGGGCGGGAGGCGGTCCAATGCGGCTTTGACCTTCCGTCGGAATGCCGCGTCGACGCCAAGCGCCTCCGCCGCGCGAATCACGTTCAGGAACGCGCCGCGGACCAGGGCGAGGTCGGCGGTCGTCATCACCGACACCTCTCCGACGTACCCGTCTGGCGTCTTGTACTGGTTCTCCGGGGACGTCGACGGAGCGGTCACGAGGAACCCGTCAGGACCGTCGACCAGCCAGTCGAGCGCGAACTCGGCGGCGCCCTTCATCAGCGGGTAGCCGGAGGTTCGCAGCCACGCCGTGTCTCCGCCGAACTGGTAGTGGTCCCACAGGTGGAGGCTGAACCACAGGCCGGCCATGGGCCAGTTCGCCCAGACGGGGCTGCCCTGGCCGAAGTGGCCAACGGGATTGCTGAGCGCCCACAGGTCGCTGTTATGGTGTGCGCACCAGCCGCCGCAGCCGTAGAAATGGCGGGCGGTCGCCGCGCCGGTCTGCGCGAGATCCCCGATGAACCGCAGCAACGGCTCGTGGCTGTCGGCGAGGTTCGTGCTCTCGGCCGGCCAGTAATTCATCTCGGTGTTGATGTTGATCGTGTAGTTGCTGCTCCACGGCGGGCGGATGTGCGGGTTCCAGATGCCCTGGAGATTGGCCGGCGGCCCGCCCGGACGCGACGCACTCATCAGGAGGTAGCGGCCGAACTGATAGTAGAGGGCCTCGAGGCCCGGGTCGGCCGCCCCCGTCGCATACTCCCGCAGGCGGCGGTCCGTCGGCAGCACCTCGCGCCCGGGCACTGCGCCGAGGTCGAGCGCGACACGCCCGAACACGCGTTCGACGTCGCGCACGTGGGTCGCCCGCAACGACTCGAATGTCGCGCTCCGGAGGCCGTCGAGACGAGCGAGCGTCGCCGGCACCGGGTCGGGCCCCGTGCCCGGCTCGCGGTCGAATGTGGTGAAGCTGGTGTCGACGGCGACCAGCACGAGAGCCTCACGCGCGCCCGTCACGGTCACCCGGTCGGCCTGTCGCGTGACCGTCCCGTCGGTCGACCACACACGGGCCCTGGCCGCGAACCGCATACCCTTGCCGTCGGGCGCAGCGTCATACACGACGGGATTGGCGATTTCCCCCCGGTAGTTGGGCTCCGCGTGCACGGGAGCCCGCCCGGACATCACGAGGTCGCCTCGCGCGTCGACACCGACCGTGTGTCGCAGTTGACTGTCCGCGCGCACCGAAAACGCGAGCGCGCCGTCGCGCGACGCGGTCAGCCGCATGACCAGGACGCGGTCGGGATACGACACGAAGTACTGGCGTGTGAACTCGGCCGGCCCGGCCCCAAACGCCGTCGTCGCCGTCGCCGTCTCGAGCCGCAGTTCACGCCGGAACCCGGTGACCGGATCGGCCGGCAGCACGGCGTCGAGGAACAGATCGCCGAGCGGCGCGTAGGATTCCGAGAACCGCCCCTGCAGCTTTCGCGTGAGTTGATCGGCCGTCTTGTAGTCACCCTTGAAGAGCGCCTCGCGCACCTTGGGCAGGACGGTCACCGCCTCGGGGTTGGGCGTCCGATCGACGGGGCCGCCGGCCCACAGCGTGGAGTCGTTGAGCATCACCCGCTCGGTCGCGGCGGCGCCGTACACCATGGCCCCGAGCCGGCCGTTCCCGAGCGGCAACGCCTCTTCGAATGCACCGGCGGGCGCGTCGTAGCGAAGCAGGAGCGGCCGGATCTCCGGCGCGGCCGCGCCGAGCACCCACGCCTGTCCCGGGCCGACGCGCAACTCCGACGGGGTGGTCCCTCCCAGCACGATATTGCGCCCCAGCACGTCGTCATCGACACGATTGCCGTCGACCCGGACGTTGCGGCACACCTCGAACGTGAGCGTGGCGCGCCGCGGGTGGGCCGGCGTGTACCCTCGGCCACGCGACACGCGGTTGCCCGAGAACACGAGACCGTCGACCGACTTCGCGTACAACACCGGGTAGTCGGAGGCCCAGAACGTGTTGTCCTCGATACGGATGTTCCGGTGGAACGGAAACGCCGGATCGGGGGCCGGAATCTCCGGCAGGATGCTGATGATGCCTTCACCGAACTGATACGGTGAACCCAGGCATTCTTCGCCGAACACGTTGCCGCGAATCGTGACGTCGCGGACGGCCCCCGATTCGTACCAGTAATTCGCATCGCCGGCGATGAGGATGGCCGACCCGCTGGATCGGAACCGGTTGCCTTCGATGCGCACCCGTCCGGGCGTCGACACGAGCAGGCCACGCGCGCGATTCGACTCGAAGGTGTTGTCGCGAATCGTGACGTCCGGCGACCACGTCAGGTTCTCGAGCGCGGCCCCTGGGGTCGCTTCCGGCGGCACTGGCTGCGCCAGCTGTACTTCGAACGTGTCACGGTCGATCGCCCGATAACCCGCGATCGCCCCTTCGCCGACGGTCCGCATCGATCGGTTCTCGACGAAACCCACCCGGTCGCCCAGCCGTCCCCAGACCATCCCGGTGGACTGCTCGTGCATGAACCGGCAGACAAGGCGGTCGGACGCCGGTCGCGCCGTGATGCGGACACTCGTCCCATGAACGTTGACCGGGTCGTCCATCAGGCCGTGGAATCGCGAACGTTCGATCAGCACGTGTCCGCGTCCGTTCGATACCTGCACGCCATCGTCGTGCCCCGAGACGATGGCCCGCGACGGCGGCGGCACCGCCTGGAACTCGCGGACGGTGAGGTTCTCCGTGAACTGCGCGAGCAAGCCCAGGCCAGCCGCGTGGTGCAGCCTCACCCGTTCCACCGTGACATCACGACTGTCGACGATGAACAATCCCGCGTGGTCGCGGTCGCTGTGGCGAAGCACGAGGATGTTGCCGACGGCGGGAAACCGGCCGAACCGTTTGTGCAGCCGCACCAGGCCCGGGGAGACCGCCTCAGCGCGGTGGTTCCGCCAGTCGGGGCCGAGACACCCGGCGTCACCGGTGCCGGGCACGACGCTGCGCGTCCGGGCGTCGAACTCCATCGTGGCCCGCCACGGACTCTTCCAGCCTTCGCCGACGAAGACGAGCCGTCCGTCTTCGATGACGTACGGAAACTGCCGGTGGTCGATCTGCAGGTCGACCGACGCGTCGGTCGCGGCGGCCACGGTCGCCTCGGCGGTCAGCGGGATGTCCCAATCGATCGACAGGTCGCGTATCGTCACGCCGGACGAGCGGTCGACGGTGAGCGGCTGGATCCGGTCGTGGAACACGAAGGTCGACCCGCCGCCGTCGATCGTCAGCCCGCGGGCTCCCTCGATCAGGATGGCCAGCCGTTTCGGATTGTTCGCCGTCGTGTTCGATTCGAAGTACTCGCGTTCGGTGGCGTGCTGGGGCCAGAAATCGTAGCGGCCTTTCGGGAAGACGACGACCGAGGCGCCTCGATCGCGCGCCGCCGCGAGGGCGTTGCGGACCGCGGTCACCGCATTGGCGCGGCTGTCCGGCACGGCGCCGAAGTCGGTGACGAGTATCCGCCCCTGCCCGGCCTGCCACGCCCGGGGCCCGGCGTCGGCGAGGAGGAAGGCGGCCATCAGTCCCACGGCAGCTCTCACGCGACCAGTCATGATGCGCTCCTGAATCCCAGGTCCCGCAGGGCGCCGGCGAGCGCCGGCGACCCGCCCGTGACCGCCGCCTCGGTGAAACGGAACTCGCGCCGCGTCGGGTACGTCTTGCGCAGTTCGTCGAACGCACGGCCGCGATCCGCCGGCGCGAGTCCCGCCGTGTCCTTCAGCCTGGCGACATCGCGCTCGATGGGATAAACCGCCGTCACGACGTGGCGCAGCGCCTCGTCGTCCGTGAGGCCGGCGGCCGCGAGCTCGACACGAGGCACGACCGGCGGTGGCAGGGCCGCGTCCAGCCTCCACGCCGGCGCCACGCCGAGGAAGCGGCAGACCGCTGCGTACACCATTGCTGTGCCGTTCAGCTTGCCTTCGAGCGAGTAACCGGCGATGTGCGGTGTGGCGATATCGACGCTCGCCAGCAGGCTCCCGTCGATCGCCGGCTCGCGGTTCCACACGTCGAGGACGCAGGCATCCAGGCGGCCGGCGTCGAGCGCGCGGTGGAGCGCCTCTTCATCGACCACTTCCCCGCGTCCCGCGCTGCAGAACCAGGCGCCAGGCTTGAGACGCGAGAAGAAGCGGTCACCGATCAGTCCGACGGTCGGATCGGGCCCGTCGCACGTCAGCGGCGTGTGGCAGGTCACGATGTCGCAGTCCAGCAGCTCATCGAGCGGACGGTACCGGACGTCACCGGTCTCCCTGGCCTTCGGCGGGTCGTTCCAGACAGGCACCATGCCGAGGGCGTTCGCTTTCTCCGCCACGAGCGACCCGACGTGACCCACGCCAACCACGCCGACACGCAACCCGCGCAGCGGCCGCCTGCGGCGGCCGGCCAGCGTCAGCCACGCGGTCGTCATGTACTCGGCGACGGCGTTGGCGTTGCAGCCGAGGGCGGCATAGCAGACGACGCCGAGCCCGGCGAGCGCCGCCTGATCGATATGATCCGACCCCGACGTGGCGGTGCCGACGAATCGCACGGGCGTCCCGCGCAGCAGATCGCCGTCCACGCGGGTAATCGATCGCACGATCAGGACGTCGATGTCCTGGAGGTCTGCGGCCGTGATCCGGCGGCCGTGCGTGAGCCGGACCTCGCCGAGCGTGCCGAACGCCTGGCGGGCGTGAGGAATGTTCTCGTCGGCAAGAATCCTGACCGCTGTCATTCGTCGTTCCTCCCGCCCCGGTGGCGAGTGGGCAAGCCGTGTCTCGTTGTCGGTTCCTGCCTCGGGCCGGTGTCCAGTTCTGCACGTCCTGTCACGAATCGAGGCAGCCATCGAGACAGATCCCCAGAACCCCGACCGCGCGATCAATCCGCAACCGATTGACTCGCGACAGCTTACACCGTTCGAGGAGTCCGGGCGATCCCTGGCCGGCCGCTTGCTACGGACAAGGTGGACGTCTTTCTAACGTAGGAGCAAATGGCTGTGATCGTTTCGGCATCCAACTCACAGGACAGACTCGGCAGAAGGTCGCGGCTCATCTGGGGCGAAGCCGTCCGCGCGATGCGGTCCCGCCCCTGGCGCGCGGCCGCCGCGTTGACCCTCGCCGCCCTGCTGGTGTTCCCGGCCGCGGCCTCCGCAGCGAAGGGACACCGGCGTCATCTGGACAAGGCCCTTCGTGACCGGGTGGAACGTCGAGACGTCGGCCAGGTGCGCGTCATCGTTCGTACGGTTCCGGGCAAGGCCGCGCAGAAGGCCGCGGAATTCTCGAGACGCGGGCACCGGAAACACGGCGAGTTCGGCACCGTGGACGGCATCAACCTGACCGTCAGCGTCGCGGACCTCGACGAACTGGCCAACGACCCGGACGTGGTCGGCGTATCGCTCGACGCGCCGATCGAAGCCCACCTCGCGCTGGCCACCGAGACCGCCCTTCGCACGACGCTCGCGTTGCCGAACGCCGGCTTCAGCGCGACGCTCGGCTATGGCGTCGGCGTGGCCGTCATCGATTCCGGCATCGCCCCGAGCCTGGACCTTCCCGCGTCGCGCATCACCGCCTTCCGGGACTTCACGGCAGGCACGGGCGCCGTCGCGACCACGCCGGTCGACGGCTACGGCCACGGCACCCACGTCGCGTCGCTGATCGGCGGAACCGGAGTGCTGTCCACCGGCAACCAGTACCAGGGCCTCGCGCCGAACGTGACGCTCATCGGCCTGCGCGTGCTGGACAACCGCGGCTCGGGTTCGACCAGCAACGTCATCCGCGCCATCGAATGGGCCATCGCCAATCGTGCGGCGTACAACATCCGCGTGATCAACCTGTCGCTCGGCCACCCGATCTACGAATCGGCGGCCACCGACCCCCTCGTGCAGGCGGTCGAAGCCGCCGTGCGGGCGGGCCTCGTCGTCGTCGCGTCCGCCGGCAACGTGGGGATCAATCCCGCCACCGGCCAGCCGGGGTACGCGGGAATCGCGTCGCCCGGGAACGCGCCGTCGGCCATCACCGTCGGGGCCCTCGATACCAAGGGCACCGCCACCCGGACCGACGACAGCGTGGCGCCGTACAGCTCGCGCGGCCCGTCCTGGTTCGACGGCTTCGCCAAGCCCGACATCGTGGCTCCCGGGCATCATATGGTGGGCCGCAGCGCGTCACCGAACTCGACGCTCGCGGTTCAGCTTCCCGGCAACCTGCTCACGGACAAGAACGGCGCGAAGACCTACCTGCGCCTGTCGGGCAGCAGCATGGCGACCGCGGTCGTATCGGCCGCCGTCGCGCTCATGATGGACGAACACGACTACTACTGGTGGGGCACACCGGCGCTGACGCCGAACGCCATCAAGGGCATCCTGCAGTACACCGCGCTTGCCGTCCCCGGCACCGACATGCTG
>CAZJRM010000022.1:0-37101 GCA_964547975.1 uncultured Vicinamibacterales bacterium
ACGATGATCGTGTCTCCGGGCCTGACGAGGTCGTTCAGCTTGACCTTGGCTTCCTGCTTCTGGCCGTCGACCATCCGGACGATCTTGATCCGGCTGGTGGAGCCGCGATCGGTGACGCCGCCGGCAAGCGAGAGCGCCTGGAGGACGGTGGTGTCCTTCTGCTGCAGCGGGTACGCGCCGGGGTTCCTGACCTGGCCGAACACGTAGATCGACTCGGCCCGCGGAACGAAGATCGTGTCTCCGTCGCGCAGCGTGACGTTCTGCGACAAGACGCCGTTCTGGAGGTCCTTGATATCGACCTTGACGACGTTGGCTGAATCGACCTGGCCCGGCAACGTCGGTCCCGTCGTCGCCTGGCCGGCTCCGGCTCGGACGATGATGGCTTCTCCAGCGGCGTACAGGGTGGTCGATCCCGCGCGGGAGAGCGCCTCGATGAGCGTCATGTCGCCGGTCAGCGGGACGGTACCCGGAGACTTGACCTCGCCGACGATGAAGATGCGCTGACTGCGGTACTGTTCGACCGAGACGCTGACCTGCGGGTTCTTGAGATAGCCATCGGTCAGGCGTTTGCGGAGCTCGGCTTCGACCTGCCGCAGGCTCAGACCGCCGGCCTTGATGCGGCCGATGAGGGGGAAGGTGAACGTGCCGTCCGACTCGACGGTGAACTTGCCCGAGAGCGCCGCCTGTTCCCAGACGTTGATGGTCAGCACGTCCTGCGCGCCGACGATGTAGTCGGTCTGCCCCTGGGGCGCGGCGGGAGCTGGAGCCTGGGCCGGCGTCTCGACGGCGGCGGGAGCGGGGACGGGGGCTTTCGGCGGCGCGACCGTGGGCCGGGTGGCGGTTGGCGGAGCCACCTGCGCCGACGCGATGGCCGCGGCGGAAAGCACGAGCGCGAGAGCGACGACCAGGAACCTGTGCATGTGAGAACCTTCGAGCGCTTGCCGCATTCAGAACGCGTAGGACATGGTGAGTCCGCCGCGGAGACCTTCGTAGTCACGCGTGACGTACCGGGGAGACTGCCGGCGCACCCGTTCGATGAAGGCGCCAGCCCTGGAACCGCCGGACAGGCGGTAGCCGACGCCGCCGCCGAATACGTCGACGTGGTCCACGCGACCGGCGTCGGCAGAAACCGATCGGTACGCCAGGCGCTGGCGTGACGCGCGGACTTCGACGTCCCAGCCGCGGGCCAGACTCTGTCGGACGAGGCCACTGACGCCGGTCAGGACGTAGTACGGCTGGAGTTCCTCGAACGAGAAGGCGACGTCGCGGTCGACGCCGACGGAAAATCGTGTGCGGCCCATGAGGACGTACGAGAGATCCACGTTCGCCACGATGCCGGCGAAGTCCTCGATCTCCGGGGACACCATGTCGAGGCGGCGGAACCCGACGCTCGCCCTGCCTTTGAGCAGGGCGAACTGATCGAATTCGACGCCGGGCATCACGCGGAACGACCGGTTGTCACGGTTGGGCGCTTCGTCGAATTCTTCGCGGCCGGCTTCCCCGGCCAGGGTGAGTGTCGTCAGTGGCGTCAGCTTGTAGCGGATCGACGCCGTCCCGTAGGCGGCCTGGCGATTCAGCACCTGCGCGAGGTTCGAGCCCAGGAACTCGGCATCGCCGTCGAACGCGTAGTCGGTGAAACGCCCACCGATGTCGAGGGTCGTCTTGCCCGAAATCCGGACGTCGGCCCCTGCCCTAGCGCCCCGCTCGGTATGGGCCGCTCGGGCGTCGATTTCGAAACCCGGACGATCGCGCGTGTCGAGGTACGAGGCGCCGGCGTAAGGCCGGATTCGATTCAGGGGGTACTCGAACGTCAGCTGATGCCCCTGGTTGATCGACCGTTCGCCGGGGAACGACGCGAAGTAAACGGCGTCGACGACGTTCGTTCCGTGCAGGCGGGCGCGGCCGGCCCGGAACCACCAATCCACCTGGGGAGACAAGGTGAAGGTGAAGTCGCGCTGGGGCTCGTCGACCGCGTTGAAGACGTTGGTATCCCAGCCCAGGTTCTTCAACTGGATCGTCGGGGTCCAGGCCAGCGGCCCGGTCCGGAAACGCATCTGTTCCCACGGATCGGTCGGCTGGTCCTGGGCCAGGGATGGCGACACCAGTCCGAGCAGGAAGAGGCCTGCGGCGCAGAAGGTTCGACGCACGTTCACGATCTGATTATAGAGTCTGGCTCCGGGGCGCGATACGTCGGGACCAGCGCCCTCAGGACTTCGATGACATCCGCGTCGCGGCCGGCGCAGGCGGCGTCGATGCCGCGGTCGATGAGCGCGCGGATGGCGGGGCCATCGAGGGGCGCGGATCGGACGACACGCTGGATCGCGGCGACGTCACTGGCCTCCGTGGTCTCGTCGTTGCCGACGAGTTCCTCGAAGAGCTTCTCTCCCGGCCTGAGGCCGACGAAGTCGATGCGGATCTCTTCGTCCGGCACGTGGCCCGTGAGGCGGATGAGGTTTCTCGCCATTTCGGCGAGGTTGATCTGGTCGCCCATCTCGAGCACGTAGATGGCTCCCGGCCTGGACTGCGCGGCCGCGTGCAGGACGAGCTTGACGGCCTCCGGAATGAGCATGAAGTAGCGCCGGACGTCGGGATGGGTAACGGTGACGGGACCGCCGGCCGCGATCTGGTCGAGGAAGCGTGGCACGACCGAGCCGTTCGATCCGAGCACGTTGCCGAAGCGGACCGCGCAGAAGGAGGTGCCCGCGTTCGCGGGCGCCGTCTGGAGGTAGAACTCCGCGGTTCGTTTGGTGGCGCCCATGATGCTCGTGGGGTTGACGGCTTTGTCCGTCGAGATGAACACGAACCGTTCCGCCCCGCACGCGAGCGCGGCTTCGGCCACGGTGCGCGTCCCGAGCACGTTGTTCTTGAATCCTTCGGACGGATTCATCTCGACCATCGGGACGTGTTTGTGCGCGGCGGCGTGGAAGACGAGCTGGGGCCGGACGTCGGCAAAGACACGGTCGATGCGGTCGCGGTCCACGGTATCGGCCAGGTAGGGCCGGCTCGGCGATCGGCGATCGGCGAGCTCGGTGGCGATGGCGTGCAGGCTGTTCTCGTACCGATCGACGAGGGCGAGTCGCGCGGGCCCGAGGGCCGCGATCTGGCGGCACAGTTCGGAGCCGATGGAGCCACCGGCGCCGGTGACGAGCACGCGTTTGCCGGCGATGAGCGACCGCAGGGCGTCGCTGTCGAGGTCGACGGGCGCGCGCGGCAGCAGGTCTTCAATCGCGAGGGGTCGGATCTGGGCGACGGTAACCTGTCCCGACACCAGTTGATGAATGCTGGGCAACGTCGCGATCGGGATCTTCCACGTGCGCAGGTATTCGGCAATGCCGCGGAGGGTGGCCGGTGATTCCGACGGGATGGCAATCAGCAGTTCGTCGGGTTTCTGCGATTCGAGGATGGGCCCGAGGGCGTGACGGTCTCCGAAGACCGGCAAACCGTGAATCCGTTTGCCCTTCTTCTTGGGGTCGTCGTCTATGAAGCCGATGGGCTCGATGCCGTACGCCGGGTGGCGGTGCATGTCGCGGACGATCATCTCGCCGGCGTCACCCGCGCCCATGATGAGGACCCGTTTGCCCGCTCCGAACGTGCGCCTGGCTTCCCTGAGGATGCGGCGCGTCAGCCTGACGCCGCCCATGAACGACACGAGCAGGAAGGCGTCGATGAGGTAGACGGATCGCGGATAGTCGGGAACGTGGGTGATCCAGCGGGTGCCGATCCAGAAGACGACGCTGCTGGCAACCACGCCCGCAGCGATACGCTGCAGGTCCCAGATGCCGGTGTAACGCCAGAGTCCTTCGTAGAGGCCGAGTGGAACGAACACGAGGGATCGGACGATGACCAGCCAGACGATGGTGGTCTTCCAGGCGGCGGCGGCGTGAGGGGGAATGGCGCCGTCGTAGCGCAGGGCAAAGGCGAGGTAGTTGGCGAGCACGATGAGCACGACGTGGATCACGAACGACGTGGCGCGTCGATTCGTGAGCGCGAAGTGGATGACCGACTCGATGGCGGTGGTCAATCGTGCTCGGGGTGTGGTCATGGATACAGCTTCGCCCTGTGACTTACAGGTGGAAACAGACACCGGGATGGGTGCCAGCACCATGCAAGCCATTGTGACTGGGCACACTTCGCCGCGGCAGGGACCAGGCGGCGGACCGGTGTCCGGAGGAGGGCGTCCGGTGCCGGGCGGATGTCAGATTCTGGGCTAAAGCGTTCGCAGAGTCAATCGTGGCCGGGCCGTTCCGGGGCCCTGGTGAGCCGCAACGATCGAATCTTCCGGTAGAGGTTCGTGCGCTGGATTCCGAGGCTTCGCGCGGCTTCCGGAATCCGGCCGTGGTGCTGGGCGAGCACGGCCGTGATGAACTCGCGCTCGAACTGCTGTCGCGCCTGCCTGAGCGTGGCGCCAATCGGCAGGTTGAGCCCGCGGCCGATGCCAGGGCCCTTGCGCTGCAGGTGTTCCAGGATCTCGTCGAGACCGATCTCGTCGTGGCGTCCGTTCCCGGCCATGGCCTCGACAAGCGTGCGGAGTTCGCGCGTATTGCCCTGCCACTCGAACGCGCTCAGCAGGGCCAGCGCCAGCTGACTGATCGTCCGCGCGGACACGGACGTGTCGGACGCCGCCATCTCCAGGTAGTGCTGCACGAGGGCGGGAATGTCCTCCCGCCGTTCGCGGAGCGACGGCAGGAAGAGTCGCGTTTCCGAAAACCTGTTGGCGAGGGCGGGCCGGACTCGGCCTTCGTCGACTTCGTTCTGGAATGTCTTGCCGACGACTGTCATGGGCCAGATGTTGAGGGGTTCGGGGCGTTCGGCCGGCCCAATGAGCGCCTCACCGTCCCGCAGGATCTGGCCCAGCCTGGCCTGTACCCGGTCGGGCAGTTCTTCGAGATGCGTGAAGAGAGCCGTGCCGCCCCTGGCCTTCTGAAGCAGGGACCCGACCCCCAGCCGGTCGGGCACGGCAGTCCCGCCTCCCGGTTCGACGTAGCCGAAGAGCTCGTGTTCGACGCGGCCAGGGCTGATGGTGTCGCAGTGTATCTGTATGAAAGGGGCCAGGCCTCGCCGCCCCATGAGGTGTATCGCCTGTGCGACGACCTCGCCTTCGGTGCCCTCGTCTCCGGCGATCATCAGTCCGTTGAGCGCGCGCGCTGCCTGCTCGATCTGGCGTGTGACCTCCCTGATACGGGCAGACGGCCCGATGAGGCCGGCGGCGGCCATGGCCGTTCTGGCGTCGACTTCTTCAACGTGCGACTTCTGGCCAAACTTGAACGAATGTCCCAGATGCACCGGCCCATCCCCCAGTCGTCGCCGCGCGGGATTCTGTATCCGAAAGGCTGCGACGGGGCCAGTTTGGGGTCGGGTAAACACCGAGGGCAAGCGTCATCTTGCGACATGTAACGTTGTGACAGGGTTTGTCTGCATTTGTCGCTACTTGTCGCATGGTGTATCACTTGGGATACACCATATTCGGGCGGTGTGGTGTCCGAATTGATACACACTGACAGGCTTCAGAGCGTCGCCCGTCGTCACCGGCTCGCGAGGACATAGCGGCCCGCACGGCCGATGACCGCTCCTTCGTCGTACCATCGCGCGGCTTCTGCGATCACGACGGACGGACCGGAAGCTCGAGTCGCACGGTACGTCTCGAACTCCGCGAAAGTGGTCAGGAACACCACCCGCCGCCTGGCGTAGAACGTGAGGCTCGGCTTCCAGAACCCCACCATCACCAGCGGGCGGCCGGCCGGGGCGATCGTATCCGCCCGGATGGCTAATTCGTAGAGCGGCCGTTGGCGCACTTCGTCCGCAACGCGGGCGGCCGGCAGCACGACCGCAGCCAGGACGGTGGCCGACGCGCCGGCCAGGAGGACCGGAAGCCACCGTGCCCGCCTTGCGGCGGCGATGGCAGCACAGCCGGCCCCGAACGCCGCCAGGGCTACCGCTCCGGTGAAGTGGAGGCCCTCCCGGGCCACGAACTGGCCGATGGCGCGCGTATCCGAGTCAGAAGCCGACATGAGCCACTCCGGCGCGCGCCACAGCGCCCAGGACAGGCCCCAACACGCCAGAGCCGCAGCCGCCGCCTCGAGGACGCCGCCGCCGTTGTCACGGCGGTCGACGGAATCGAAGACACGCCGCCACCCGAGGCCGGTGAGGACCGCCGCTGCCGGCATGGCTGGCAGCACGTAACTCGGCAACTTGGTGCGCGCCAGCGTGAAGACGCCCAGGACGCTCACGAGCCAGGCGAGGGCCACGATGGTCAACACGGTGGACGGAGCCGCATGGCCGGGTGAACGTCGGCTCCTCCGCACGGCAAGGCCGACGGCCCGGGGCAGGAGGACGACCCATGGCATGAAGCCGACAACGAACACCGGGCCGTAGAACCACCATGGCCCGGCGTGACCGTTCACGACGGACAAGAAACGCTCGACGTTGTGGTACCCGACAAACGACTGGACGAACGCGCGGCCGTCGCGCAGGGTGATGAGACCGTACCATGGCAACACGACCGCGCCGAAGACGACCGCGGCCGTCCAGGCGGGGAAGGTCCGCCGGACGGTGGACCAGGCACTTAGTCTCCATATGGCGAGCACCGAGGCTGATCCCACCAGGGCAGGCGCGATCGGTCCCTTCGCCAGGGCGCCGACGCCACACGCGGCGACCGCAGCCAGCCACCAGCGGCCCGACCCCCGGTGCAGGGCCATCGCGGCCGCGAGCATCGCAGCGGCAATTGCGGCGGTCAGCACCATGTCGGAGACGGCCGTGCGTCCCCACACCCACGCCTCTGGAGACAGAATCCACGCCACCGCCGCGACGGCAGCCGCTCCCCAATCGGCCCTGGACCGCGGCCCGGGTTCTCCGTCCGCGCCCCTCCCAAGCCGGAGCACGGCGATGAACAACAGGAACGCCACAGCGGCGGCCGCGGTGGCCGACGGGAGCCTGGCTCCGAGTTCGGTACGACCGACCGCCACGTAGGAGGCGGCCTGGAGCCAGTACACCAGCGGGGGCTTGTCGTACCTCGGCGATCCGTTGAAGACCGGTCGAACCCAGTCGCCGCTGGTGAGCATCTGCCAGGAGGTTTCGGCGAAGATCGGCTCGGTTTCATCCACCAGCCGGATCGCGTCGAGATCGTGGAAGAACGCGAGATACGTCACCACGACGAGGAGGGCCGCCACCGCCGCCCGACCCGCTGCCGGCATCGTTTCGCCGCGGGCCTTTCCCTTCAGCATGGGCCAGAGTATAGCGGGAGACTCGATCATCGCCATTGGTTCCGCGTGGTAGGCTCAGGGCCATGCGGAAGTGGATGTGGCTGGCACTGCTCCTTGCCGGCGCCGCGGCGGTGAGGTTCGCCCGCCTCGACGCGGAACCGTTGTGGGGCGACGAGTTGGTCACCGCCGTGCTCGGTCTGGGGCTGCGCGTCCGCGAGTTGCCGTTCGAACAGTGCCTCGACCGGCAGTCATTGGAAGCCGCCCTGCAACTCGACACGTCGGCGACATTCCAGACGATCTCCCAGGCCGTCCGCGAGGACTCGACCCATCCGCCGACGTTTACGTATCTCGCGAATCGCTGGCTGGCACTCACCTGGGACGGGGACTGGCACCGCTTCCGGTGGTGGGCCAGGCTGCTGCCGGCTCTTCTTGGCGTGGGCTGGGTCGCCGCCATGGGGTGGCTCGGGTCCGTCGTCGCCCCGGGGTCCGCGTGGCGGGGGGCGCGGATGACGCTGGCCCTCGCCGCGGTCTCGCCCCTCGCGGTCCATCTGTCGCAGCAGTTCCGTTACTACACTCTCGTGATGGTCGTCCTGGCCCTCGCGACCATTGGCCATCTTCTCGTCGTCCGCGCGGTGGCCGCCGGACGCCGCCCGGGCGTCGGTCCGCTGCTGTTGTGGGCGTGCGCGAGTAGTGCGGGCTTCTATGTGCAGTACCTGGCAGGGATGGTGTTCATCTGCCAGGTCGTCGTACTTCTCGGCGTGGCGTGGCGCCGCCGGCAACTTCACCAGTTCCTGGTGGCGAGGCTGGTCATCGCCCTGCTCGTACCGCTCGCCGCCTGGATCCCCTGGAGCCTTGTGGCGATGGATCATGCGGGGCAACCCGGTTCCGCCTGGATCGCGCGCTCGCTGTCGGTGCGCCACGCCGTGGAGGACGTGGGCGCCTCGGTCGCCGGCGGCCTGGTCCACTTCGCCGGTCTGCCGACGCGCCGGGGTGTCGAACCCGGCCTGGTGTTCGGAGTCCTTGTCCTCCTCGTCGCCATGACGTGGGTGGCCTACCGGCTGTGGCGTGATCGGCCCATGGCACGCGCGACCGCCGACACCCGGGATGCCGCGATCTGGTGCCTCGCCCAGACTGGGCTCGTCATGGCCGGACTGCTCGTGGGCGGATGGCTGACGCGACGCGGCCTGGTCCTGACGGTGCGCTACTCGTTGTTGTACGCTGCGCCGCTCATCGCGGCCGCCGGCGCATGGGCCGGCGCGTTCAGCGGCTGGCGTCGTATCTCCGTGGTCGCGGTGTTGCTCGGCGCGGCGACGGCAGGTTCGGCCATGGCTGTCACCGGTACGCTGGCGGCGCCGAACCACGATCCCGTGCGCACCGCCCGCCTCGTTCGGGACACTAGCGGCGATGCCGTGCTGCTGGCCTGGCGGGTCAGCCAGATGACGGAAGCCGCCGACGGGCTGGCGCTCGCGCTCGCGGTCTTCGACACGTCGCCGGCCGCGAGGCTCGCCCTCGTGGCGGTCCGAGACGGACAGGCGCCGGAGACCGCGACGAGCGCGGCTCTCGCGGCGTGCGGCCGTTCGACGCTCTGGTCGAACCGAGATCTCAGGGCGGTGCAGGCACGTCTGCCCCACTGCGATGCCGGGGCCGTGACACGCTACAAGGTCGACAGCCGATCGTTGTTCGTCCTGGCGTGCCGACCGTAACGACCCCTGCGGCGTCCCCGGTGCTCAGCGTCCAGGCCGCTCGACCAGCGACCCGAGGCGTCGTTCGTGGTCGAACGGCGATGTGACGATCACGGCGAAGGAAAAGGCGTTGGCGATCAGGTGGTCGACGGGGATTCCGGAATACGGCATCGCGGTGAACCGACGCGCGGCACTCGGAGTCACCAGGTAGGCGAGCGATCCCTGGACGTAGCGCATTGTGGTCCGGTACCAGAGCCGCCTGCGGCGTGTGGGCCGCAGCGTCACGAAGGTCGAGTGGCCCACCTGGATCTCTTCGCCGATCGCGTCGATGTCCCGACCGTGCAGTGAGACGACGTCGAATCGCTCGAGGAGGGTCATCGCGTCCGCCACCACGTGCCGCCAGTCCTCACGATTCGGCCATGCATCGTCTTCGAGGACCAGCGTCGGCACCTGGCAGCCGGCGAGCGCGAGTTGGTGCCCGCGGAAGCACCGGTAGGCACCGAGGTGGTTGCGGACGTATACCGCCTTTGTCTCCCGTGCCGGCGAAAAGCCGGCGGGCAGGTGTTCGTCGGGCGTGTAGACTACCTGGTGCGGGACGTGCCGCAGCGCGTCAACCACGATGGGTTGACGATGGTGGTTGGCAACGACAACGATGGGACAGGACACGCCTGATTGTACGCCGGAGCATGGCACGGATGCGGCGCCGCAACCGAGGGATCCGAAGCTGGCGACGCCTGGAGTGGGCCGCGAAGCCCGGATCGACAGGACCAGACCCGAACACCCGCGGCCCGACTGGTCGCTGATCCGTCCGTATCAGCCGGCCGATCGTGATGCCGTCCGGCGCATCTGCTGCGTCACGGCGTTCAGAAACGCCGGTGCCCGGGCCGTGTTCGGCGACGAACGGCTCTGCGCCGACTACTTCAGCCAGTACTACACCGACGTGGAACCCGATCTTTCCTACGTGGCAGAGATCGAGGGCCGGCCCGTGGGCTATCTCTTCGGCTGCCTCGATGCCAGACGCTACACGGCGGTCATGGCCCGCCGGATCGGGCCGAGCGTTGCCGCCCGCGCGATTGGACATGTCGCCCGCGGCCGGCATCGGGATTCGTCACTCCGGCGGTACCTCTGGTGGGCGCTGGCCTGGTCGTGGCGCGAGTCACTGCCCGTCTCATTCGATGACTTCCCCGGCCACTACCACGTGAACGTGCTGCCGGAGGCGCAGAACCAGGAGCTGTACTCGCGGTTCTGCCTGGTGTACCTGCGCGCCTTCGAGGCCAGGGGCGGATCGGGCATCCACGGGTTGTTGACGGAACGCGAACATGGGGGGGCCTTCGACCGGATCGTGCGTCGCTACGGGTCCGAATACCCCGAGGCTCGCGTGCTGAAGATCGAACGTCCCACGCAGTTTGGCCGGATCGTGCTTGGTACCGCCGTGGCGCACGTGAACCGGGCCTTCTGCTTCCGAAACGAGGACTTCCGACGCCTGATGGAATGGGGCGGCCCGCGCTACGGCTTCTGAACCCGGCAGGCCGACTAGCCAGTGATGACGCGTTCGAGCCTCAGCGCGGGTTCCAGGACGGAGTCGATCGTCGGGTACGCGGAAACCAGACCCAGGTCTTCCGGCCGCGTGACGTGATGCGTGAAGTACGGATGCGCGATCGCATAGCGGTCCCACGCCGAGAGGCGCACACCCAGCAGGCGGCACGCACGAAACACCCGCTCGGGCGTCAGGCTGACCCAGCCGAGGTGACGCCGACCCGTCAGGCGACAGATCGCGGAGATGGTGTCGTCGAATGACACGGCCGCCTGGCCGAGCACCAGCTCGCGAGGCCCGTCGACGTCACGGAGGGAGAGGCAGGCGACGACCATCGCCGCGATGTCGCGCGCGTGCATGAAGTGAAAGGACCCGGTGGCCCGGACCCACCGCGCGAGCGGCAGGTACCGACGCGCCTGGCGGATTTCGCGAACCACGTGAGACGCACGGTGTCCTCTTCCTTCCTCTCCGAACACCAGGGTCGGATACAGGAGGACCAGCCGGTGCCCCAACGCCGACGCGAGCAGTCGTGTACGGATGGCATGCTTGGAACGCACGTACGCCGTCCCGTGGTCAGCCGCGGCCGGCAGTGGCGCGTTGTCCCGGCCGAGGACACTTGCCGTCGAGAAGACGACGACTCGCCGGCATCGGCCAGGGTCGCAGAGGTTGATGAGGTCCAGCGTGCGGTCAACGTTGATCGTCCACGCATGCGGAGAGTCGTTCCAGGCGGCCGCGGCGTGAACAATGGCATCGCACGCGCCAATCGTCCCGGCCAGCTCGCCGATGTTCTCCAGGGTGCCACGCTCCCAGGCAATCCGGCCGTCGGACACGTCGAGGTGTGGCGGTTCCACGCCGGGTCTCACGAGCGCGTGCACGTCGGCGCCCGCTGCGGCCAGCGCCTCCACGATGTGGCCGCCGACGCATCCGGTCGATCCGGTCACGAAGACCCTCGCGACCGGTGTCATGAGGCGCGGTCCAGGCGTCCGCCACGCGTGAGGACACGCGCCTCCCGCCAGGCGCGGCGCACGTCAAGGCGCATCGCCGCCGCCAATGCGGCGAGCCCGTGTGCTTCGGGTTCATCGGCGCCCAGGGCCAGCGCGCGATCGATCAGCGTCGCCCCCGCCTGCGGACGCATGTCGAACAACTCGACGACCGAGGCCAGGAGCGGGAGGTAGGGATTGGAGGGATCCAGGTTCATCACGACGCCTGCAGCCGTCCTCGCGTCGGGGATCCGTCGTTGAAGCGCGCGGGCCAGCAACACGACGCAGGCGGCATCGATGTCGCGCGGATCGTCCCGCAGGCGCCACGAGGCAGACAGTGCCGCCTGCTCGAAGAAGTCCTGGGTGGGATCGTACTGGTCGATCCGGCCCAGTTCATCGAACAACCGGCGGATCGCCGGGACGCCCGTTCGTGTGGCGGCGGCCAGGTCCCGCAATTGCGTCACCAGGTCGAGATCGCGCCCGTCACGATCGTCGTGGGTGGCCAACTCTCCGGCGGGCGCGACATCGATGACCGTCGGGGGCACACCGATCGCGACGGGCGCGGCGCCGGGATGACGTCGGTCCAGCAGGGCCACGCCAATCCGGTAGCGCCCGGCGGGAAGACCCGATGGGAGGCGCATGGCCGTACGTTCGTGGACCTCGATCCCCTGGAATCCCGCGTTTTCGCGGACGTAGAGCTGCCCGAAGCCGATCGCGTGGTCATGAGTCCACAGCCGCGCGCCTGGAAGGCTGGGCAACTCGGGCGTCCAGGTCACCAGAACCAGCGCGCGGCTGAGGCTCGCGGCCGATCCGTGCCAGACATAGTCGATGGGGACGACGGACCCGGCCTGCCCCTGCGCCGGGACCTCGACGCGCGCCAGCGCCACGGCACGGCCGGCCGTCGGCGCTTGCCGTACGATGACCGAAGGCGTTCGCTGGCGGTACAAGGTCACACTGGCGCCCTGGCGAAGAGGCCAGACCCGGGAGACCGCCACGCGCGGATCCGACGCCACGCGATCGGCAAGCATACGCCGGGATGGACGGTTCGCCTCGTGGCGGGGTCCCCTGGCATCGACGAACCAGGTGAACGCCCGCGCGTCCCGGTCGACGCGTGACGCACGCGCTCCGGCTTCGCGGCCGTACACCTGGAAGCCGCGCACGTGCCCGAGCGCATCGAGGTTCTCCGTGTTCATGTCCCGGTGCGCGACCATCACACCGACGGTGGACACCAGCCACGGATCAACGGACACGATGTGATCGACGATCGCCGCATGGGGCCACGGCGGCCCGAGGTCCGGGCGCCACAGGTTGCTCGGGGCGACGACGGCAGCCACGCGCTCGCCTGTCCGGCCGCCGACTGGCCATAGACTGAAGAGCGTACCGACCAGCACCAACACGACCGCCCACGCACGCATCCGCCTGGTCCACCGCTCCGCGGCGAGCGACGTGAGCCATCCAACAAGAAGGACGAACGGCGGGACCGCGCCCAGCAGGTAACGGGCCTGGCGATTGGGACTGAGCGTGGCGACGACGTAGCTGCCCACGACGATGCCCGTGAGCCAGGCGGCTGACGCGCGGGCGTCCGCGTGCCCGTCTCCCGCGTGCCCATCACGCTGGCGCCGCCAGAACCATCCGACGCCGGCTGCCGCGACGATCAGGACAGGCCACGACACGAGGCGGGGCCACCACCGCAGGTAGGCCGTCCATCCGGCCCACGACAACCAGGCCGGCTGGGCTTCGACGCCAGCCGCGACGGCGGTGGCGCGCCATCCACCAGACAGGATGAGGACCCAACTCGCGGCGAACCACGGCCAGATGACCGCCGCCGCCACCATACACACCAGGGTGGCCTGGGCGGTCACTCGCCACGCCCGCGCCCTGACGGACATCAGTCCGATGGCGATCACGGGAGCCGCGACGAAGTAGATGGCCTGAAGCTTGACCAGCAATGCCCATCCAACGACGGCACCTGCCGCCGCCGCGCGAAGCCATGCACCGCGGCTCGCGGGAGACCGCCTCACCGCAAGCCGCCAGCTCGCAATTGAAAGCAGCGCCACCGTGGCGGCGGTCATGACTGGGAAGTCCAGCGTGTACCGCAGACGCGCCTGACCGACCGCGGGAAGCAGCGCCACGAGCGCCGAGGCCCACGCGGCTGTGTGCCGGTTGAACAGCATGGCACCGAGGCGGTACGTCGCGGCCATCAGCAACGCGAGCCACACGGACTGGCTCGACACCGCCTGTCTCATCCCCGGACCCAGCCACTCAAACAGGGGTGCCGTGACGATGGCAGCCATCGGGGGAGACTTCGGAGCGAGTTGCCAGAAGGCCTGTCGCCACTCCGCGTCGAACCACGCGGACTCCCGCAGCGCCCGCCAGATGTTCAGCGCGGCCGACAGGTACTTGCCTTCGTCCCAATCCGGCACTCCAACGTGCAGGCCGAGCCACAGCTGGTCGTGGAGGACCAGGCCTGCCCACAGCAGGGTCAGTCCGAGGGCGGAAGCGGAGGGTCGACGAATCATCCTCCCGCGCTCCCGGCGGTGTCGAGCACGGCTTCGGCGATTCGGTCTGCCGCGCCGGTGCTGCCGAGGCGGTCGCGGCCCGACGCCGACGCCCGCGCGAGGAAGTCTTCGTCGCGCAGGGTCTCGATCGCCCACTGCGCGGCCTGCTCGAGATCGTCGGGAGTTGCGGCGCCTCCGCGCCCGATGAGCCGCGCCGAGGGTCCCAGCAGACGCGACTGTGACTCCGCGAACGCCCACGTGTGCTGCGGTCCCGCTCCAGGTACCAGTAACACGGGCTTGCCAAGCGCTACGGCCTCGTCCACCGCGAGCCCGGCCATCCCGAGTATGAGCGTGCTGGCGTGCAGAACGTCGGCGAACGCATCGGTCCGGCAACTGACACGAATCGGGGCGTCACACGCTCCGGACCCACCTGCCCGCCGGACAAGTGATGAACCCTCGACCGCCCACCCCGTGCCGGCCACTGCCGTCGCGAGCCTGTCGAACAGCGGTCGGACGAGCCCGGCGACTGCCGCGACGGGCGAAGGCGAAAACCGGCGCGCGATCCTGGCCGTGAGATCGAGCAGGCACCGAAGGTTCCTCTCGGCTTCTGGCAGACGGGAACCGGGCAGGAGGCCGAGAACGGGAACTCCACCGGGAATGGCGAGGTCGATCCCGGCCGGTATCAACGTGTCGAGCGAAGGGATGCCTCCGAATCGGACCTTGCCGACGCCCTGCCGTTCGAGGTCGGCGGCCGTCGCGCGGTCCCGGGTGAACACGGCCCGACACCGTTTCGACGCGAGGATATGTCGCAGCACGATGTTCAGGCGGAGCTGGCCTTCGTACAGCGCCGACAAGGGCGAGATGAAGGAGACGAACGGGCGCCCGCTCAGCCACGCATACGCCTGCCCGACGTGGTCGCCCGTGGCGAACACGGCGTCCGCGCCCGTCGCGGCCTGCCTGACGGCCCGGACCTTGCGTGCCGCCAGCCCGACCAGGCCCGCACGCACGTCGTCGAGCCACATCCAGGGGTGCATGTACGCGAAGCCGCCGGAAGGCAGGTTGAGCGTCGGGCCGATGACGGGGACGCCGATCCTCCGATAGGCCAGTCCTTCGCCGACGATGGGGATCGCGGAGCATTGGAGACCGGGTTCGCGTTCCCGCATGGCGCCGATGACCGCCGCCGTGTGCGTGTCTTCGCCGTGGCCGTTGCTGATGCAGAGGATGCGGTGCGCCACCTTCAGTCCCCCTCGGACGCCCGCATCGCGAGGGCCAGGGCCCTGACGTAGTGGCGGTTCAGGGGCACGCGCGCCGCGGCAAGGGCCAGGTGCGGATGCCCGCGCCGGATCAGGACCCGCGACAGCGGGTCGTAGAGCCATCGATCCAGCAGGCCACCGAGTGTCAGTCCTTCCCACAGGATCCGATGGAGGTAGGTGTGCTGCGTCATCAGCCGTACATCGACGGTCGGCCACTTCCGGCAGAACACCGCGGCGGTCCTGGCGCGTTCGTGTTCCAACGCGATGAGGGCCGGCATCTGGTCGAACGAGAATGCGGGGTGCCAGTGGTAGCCGACGGCGTCCGCGGCCGGCACGAGCCTGAGCCCCAGGCGCTTCAGCCGGACACCGAGTTCGAGGTCCTCCCATCCGTAGAAGCCGAAGGTCGGATCGAAACCGCCGGCCTCGTCCAGCCAACGGCGGGCGATCATGACGTTGCCCGTGGCGAAGAACGCGCGGGACCAGTCGACGGGCTTCGCACGGGATCCGGTCGGATCATCGAAATCCGCCGTTTCGATGACGGGGCCGGCCGTGAAGCAGCGCGGGTCCACCGCGGACGCGCGGACGAACGCCACCGCGTGGGCGTGGAGGAACCCCGGTCCCGGCACGAGATCGGAATCGATGAAGCAGATGACGTCGAAGTTCGCGGCTGAGACGCCCGCGTTGCGGGCGGCTGCGGGGCCCGAGCGCTCCTGCCGCACCACCCGGACTGGAAGGGTCCCGGTACCGTCGGTCGATCCATCGTCCACCACGACGACCTCGTACCCTTCGAGGGGAGTGTCGGGCGGAATCACCTGCTCGGCGAGCGCGTCGACGACCTTCTCGAGGATCGGACGCCGGTTGTGAGCCGGGATCACGACAGAGACTCTCACGCCGGGCGAGAATAACACGTTGCGGCATTACAATGCTCCGGTGCTGTCTGCCCTGCGCGTCCGTCATCCGGGCCTGGCACGCGCCGTCGTCGTCGTCATCGGCTTCGCCGTCGTGACGTGCGCCACGCGGATCGGCAGTTCGGCGATCGAAGTGATCGACTGGGATGAAAGCACCTTCATGCTGGTCGCTCAGAGCCTGCTGCGGGGGCACCTCCCTTACGACGAGGTCTTCGACATCAAGCCGCCGGTGCTGTTCTTCCTGCTGGCCGCGGCCATGCGGGTGTGGGGCGAGTCATTGCTCGTCGTCCGACTGGTCGGCGACGTCTGCGTGTTCGGCGTGGCGTGCGCGACCTACCTCGTCGCGCGAGGCGTCGCGGGGCGCGGGGCGGCGCTGGCCGCGGCGGCCCTCCTGGTGGCGGCTGCGAGCACGTACTTCGGGCGATACACGAGCACGGAGTGGCCCGCCGCGTTCGCGTCGCAGATGGCGCTCGCCCTGATGTGTCGGCCGCGCCAGGGCGCATGGAGTGCGGCGGGCGCCGGGGCGGCGCTGGCACTCGCGGCGGGTTGTCGGACCAACTATGCGGTGGTGGCGCTGGGCGCCGGGTTCGCGTACGCCATGCCAGGTCTCCTGGGCACCGAACCACACGTCCGGCGCCTGGCGGTGTGGTGGAACCGTGCCGGGTGGTTCGCGCTCGGGGGCGTGGCCGCCCTCGGCCTGATCGTGGTGCCGTTCGCGGCGCGGGGCGACAGCCAACTCCTCGTGCTGGGGGCGGTGACGGCACCGTTGGCGTACGCCACGTCGAATCCCAACCCGGTCGTCACGGCCGCGGCCACGCTGGGGAACCTGCTGGGCTCCACCACCTGGCGGCCGTGGGCGATGGGACCTCTCGTCATGCTGGCCGCGATCGGTTTGCGGTGGGTGATCACCCGATCGTGCGCCGACAGGCCACGGGCCGCGAGTCTCACTCTCGTGTTCGGGGTGGCCACTGGCGTGTCGATCGCCCTGAACGGCCACGCCTTCAGCCATCACCTCGTGATGCTGCTACCGGCGTTTGGTGTGCTGGCGGCGGCGGGGATCGAGTCGTTCGAGTCGCCGATCTGGCGCAGGCGGCTCGTCACGGCGGTCATGACCGTCGTGGCTCTGGCGGTTGCGGTGCACGCGCCATCGGCGTGGCGGGTGGCGACACGCGGCCCCGAACACGATCACGCCGTCCGGCGCATTGCCGATCGCCTGGCCGCCGACGTGCGGCCCGGAGACCGGGTGTGGGCGCTGTCGCACCACATCCTGCTCTTCTACCTCGACATCCCCCCGGTGTCTCCGCTCGTCGCGCATCCGGGAAACTTCAGCAAACCCGAGATCGCCGACGTGCTGTCTCGCGCCGGCCGAATCCCGGCTGACGACCGCAGCCGGCTGATCGCCACCCCCCCGCGTTTCGTGTTCACGCGCATCGAGCGGCCGTTCTATATGGACCCGGATACCTGGAAGCAGCTCCGGCTGATCCTGGACACCAGCTACGAACCCGTCATTCGCGACGGCGGGTTCGTGGTGTACCGACGGCGGACGTCGTGATCGTTCCGGTCGAACCCCTTCGGATCTCCGTGCGCGTCGCGCTCCTGGTCGTCATCGGCATCGCCGCCTGGATCTGGCAGGCCGGGATCGGCGGCAAACCGATCACCTACGACGAGACCTTCACTGCGCTGCGCGTATCCGGCTACACGAAACGCGAAGCGGCGGCGGAGCTCGGTTCAGACCGGCACCAGTTTGCCGACCTTCGGAGATACCAGTGCGGCAACGAGCGGAGTTCGGACGTGCGGACGGCTCACAGCCTCGCGGCCGACTCCGCTCATCCTCCGGCGTACTTCGTGGGCCTGCGCTGGTGGTCCGTGGTTGCCGGCTGCAGCCTGACCGCCCTGCGTGTTCCATCGGCCGTACTCATGGCGCTCGCCACGCTGGCGGTGTACCGGCTGGCGGGAGTCTTCTTCGCCCGGATCGAGACGCGACTGCTCGTCGCGGCCCTGTTCGCGGCCTCCCCCGTGGTGCGCGTGTACGCCCAGGAGGCTCGGCCTTACGCCCTCCTCGTCCTGGTGACGACGGTGTCGACGGTGTTGTGGCTCGAGCTGATGCGTCACGGGTCTGGCTGGAGCGAGTCCGCGGGTGGCTCCGCACCGAGTCGCCGGAGGACGCAACTGGGTGCGGCCCTCGCCCTCGTCACGGTAGTCGGCGCCCTGACGCACACGCTCTACCTGCTGGTCGCAGCCGCGCAGGCCGTCGGGACGGTCCGCCTCTGGCGCGGCGGCGAGACGGCCTCGGATCGTGTCCGCGTGGTCTTCGGCGCTGTCGTGTTGGCGGTCTGCGTATTGGCCGCGTGGATGACGGGCAAGCTGGCGCTGACCGGCGGGCTGACGCTGGGCGCGCAATATACCTGGGAGGGCGTTCCGTCGCGGTTCCTGGCGGGACGGCTGCTGCTCGTGCTGACCGGTGTGGTGTTCGATCCGTTCCACCCGGCACGAGAAGGGATCTGGCTTCCGGAGGGGCCTGGCACCGTGCTGGATCTGCCGGCGCCCGACCTTGCGGTCGTCGCCGCCACCGGCATGCTGCTCGCCTCCTCGATGCTGGCGCTGCTGCGGTACGCGCCGCCGCTCCTGAGAACCACGGTCCTGGTGCTCGCGTGGCCGACGCTGCTGTTCGTCCTGAAGGACCTTCTCGCCGGGGGGAGCCTGGCCGGCGTACCGCGGTACCAGTTTCCGACGTTCATCGCCATGCTGCTCGCGGTCGGCTTCGCCGTCGACCGGATAACCGCGGCACCCGGCCGACGCAGCGCCGCAGGCGTAGTGATCGTCGTGCTGGTGCTGGGACTCCAGATGCTGTCAGGCCAACGCTACGTCGCGGCCACGCACTGGTGGAACACGGCCGGCGAACATGGACCGGAGGTGTTCGCCCGTCTCACCGCCACGGCACGGAATCCAATCGTGTTCGTCAGTCAGGACCCGAGGCCCGTCGCGCACGTCCTGCGACTGGCTCACCACGTCTCGCCGACTCTGGGGTTCCGTCGCGCCACGGCGCGGGAGATCTGCCAGGCCGCCAGTGATTCACGAGACGTGTTTGCGGCGGGATACACGGCCCACGAACTTGCGGCGGAGCCGTGTCTCGTCGGGCGGTTGGAGCCGATCTCGACAACCGGGCTCCTTTACCGGATCGCCGGCGGCGCGAGCAGCACGAAGCGGCCCGCCCGTCCGAGCACGATTGCTCCATCGGGCACGGGATCCTGATCGGCGTCGATCAACAGGTATTCCGCACCGCGAGCCTCCCCGGTGCGCGCTGCCGGTCCTGACGGTCCCGGCGGTCCTGCGACACTCACGCGGCGGCCGGCATAGTAGTTGAGGCTCGGGCGCTCGTACGGAAATCGAATCGACGCGGCGGAGCCTGCGGGCACGTGTGCCCGGACGAGCGCGGCCACCGGCGGCACGGGGAAGGCCTCGTTGACCTCCCAGTTCCACAACGGGGATCGCACCATCAGGACCAGGGCGACGTAGAGGCCGACCGCCAGCGCCGGGACGAACGCGCGACGTCTCGCGAGGGCCAGCAGTCCTGCGCCAGCGCATGTCGCTGCCGCCACGACGGCAGCCGCGATGGGCGGCATGGTCCTGCCGAAGCTGACTTGGTACCACAGGGCCCCCGCGGCCGCCGCCCCGCACGCGAGGAGCACGACGCCGTGTGCTCGCGCCCTGGGGACAGGATCCGACAGCAGGCGGTCCAACGTGGCGCCGGCCGCAATCGCGACGAAGATGTGACACGGCATCACGTACCAGGGCAGTTTCGTCGGCATCGTCGAAATCAGGATGAAGAAGGAGGCGCCCGTCGCGAGAATCAGCTGCGCCCAGCGTTCGGCGCGCGCCGGCCAGGCCGAACGGCATCCCGCCACGGCGAACGTCAGCCACGGCAACGACGTCTTCACCAGCTCTCCCAGGTAGTACCACCACGGCCGGCCGTGACCGTCGACGACAGCGACCACCCGTTGGAGACTCTGACTCCCGAAATGCGCGGCTATGTACGGCAGCCCGTGGTGCGCCACCTGGAGCGTGTACCAGGCGACGGCCGACGCGACGCCCGCGGCCAGCCCGGCTGCCGCCCACCGGCCGGCCGTAGCCGGCCAGGGACGCATCCACAGCGCCGCGAGGAAGACCGCGCCGGCCAGCGCCGCGGCAAGCGCCCCTTTCGCGAGTGCGATCAGGCCGAGCCCCATCCCGACGGCCACCAGCCAGCGTACGGACGTCTGACCCCGCAGCAGGCCGTAGAGGGCCGCCAGCAGGAAGGTGTTCACCATGCCATCGATCATGGCCAGCCGTCCGTGCCGCACGACGGGAAGCAGCGTGAGGTAGACGACTGCAGCCATCAGAGCCGGACGATCGCGGCCGAACGCCCAGCGCCCCATGAGGTAGAGGAGCGGGACCGCCATCGCGGCCAGAAGCGCCGCCGGCAGGCGCGCCGCCGCCTCGCTTTCACCAAAGGCCACGAAACTCGCCCCGATAAGCCAGACCAGCAGCGGTGGCTTGTTGAAGTACGGTTCGCCAAACAGGGTCGGGCGCATCCAGGTGCCGTCTGTCGCCATCTCGCGCGCCACCTGCGCGAACGTCGCCTCGTCCCAGTCACGCAGTGGAACGTTGCCGGCACTCAGCGAGAACAGGAGAACGGCCAGAAGGGCCAGCAGTCCGGCCCGGCCCCCGATCGCTCGCTGCGAGAGGTTATCGGTGGTCTTCCCAGGCATGGGTCCAGTACGTCACCGCGAGCGCCCGCGGAAAGAGTGTCTTGAGCTGCTCGTGGGACAGGTGTGGCCGCAAGCGCAGAAACAGCCGACGCTTCCACTGCTGGCTGAGCCAGCAGATCGGGTACACCGCCTCAGGCGGAAGTACGGTGAGGCCTCCGTCCACCACGCTCCCCGTGTCGACGTCGAGCAGGCTCGTGACACGAAGGCTGGACGGTGGCGGCGGCCCTGCGCGATACGCGTCGATGGCGCGGCCGAGGACGACGGGCCCCGTGCGCTCGACCGTTCGTGCGGCCCCCACGGCCTTCATCGCTTCCTCGAGAACCAGCAACCAGAAGAGCTGGCACGGCCGGCGGGCAGCCAACAGGGCATTGGGATGTCCCTCGGGGTGCCGGGGGCGTCTCAGCCTGCCCAGCACGACGTCCGTGGTCGAGTCTTCGAGCACGGCATCGAAGGGGCGCAGGCACTCGAAGTCCAGGTCCGCGTAGAGGCCCCCTTCTCGGAAGAGGAACAGATAGCGGATGAGGTCGGCACGTTCGATCCCCGGCGGGAACTGCTGCCACGAATCTTGCCAGAACGACGGGAAGTGGGCGCGGACGTATCGCTCGATGCCGTCGTCGTCGATCAGGGTGTAGGCCCACTGCGGATGGTACCGCTGCCAGCTCGGCTGGCAGATCCGGAAGATCGGCGGGGCCGTCGACAAGTCCGTGGACTTCCACGTCTGGAGGAGGTGGCGGCTCATGGGCGGCTCATCGTTCGGCAGGCTTCCATGATGCTGTCGATCAGCGCACCTGGATCCGCGACAGCGGTGCGCGCCTGGATCCGAACAGCGGCGAAACGGCTGGTGCGGGGCCTCGCCAGGCTCAGCGCCGTGATCAGCGCAGGGCTCGCGTGGGAATCGTAGTCCAGGACAGGCCCCCCGTCGAACTCTACCAACAGGTTGATCACATCCGCCAGGTGTCTGGGCCTGACATCGAACCCCTCATGCTGCGCCGCCCGTGCAAGAGGAGATGCGGGTGGACAGACGAGCGCGTACTCCACGAACCCCGCGTCCCTGAGCCGGCCGAGGGTTGCGAGCGGACCCCCATCCGCTCCGATGTCCCCGGACGATGAGTGAACGATCGGGCTGAAGGACGCGACCGCCCACGAGCGGCGTCCATCGCGCGGTTCGACGAATCCCCCGCCGTGCCACACGGTGTCGACGGCCGCGCAGATGTCCCCGGCGGTAATGGCACGCACGCAGTCGTCGGCTGGACACGCGAGAGGACGGCACGTGCGCAGGCAGCGCGACCGGGCTCTCACGATACGGTGGCGGACCATCCATGGCCCCCAGCGCATGGGCTTCTGGGCCTTGGCTGCCACGATGACGACCGAAGGGGTCCCGACTGCGGCCGCCACGTGCGCCGGTCCCGAGTCACAACCAATGTGCAGGCGGCTTCGCGCGATGATGGCGGCCAGTTGGCTGACACTGGTCTGGCCGGCGAGGCTCACGGCTCCTGATGCCGACAGGCGTACGATCTCATCGCCCAGGGCCCCGTCGCCCGGTCCGCCAAGGATCACCGTGGGGACACCGCAGGCCTGCCGCACGTGTCGCACGGTTGCGGCGTAGGTCCGGGCGTCGTGACGCTTGTTGGTGCCGCTCGTGGCGGGGGACAGCGCGACAAAGGGTCGGGTGGGATCGACGCCATGCCGCGCGAGCATGGCGTCGGCGGAAGCGGTGGCCTCACGGCTGCCACCGATCCACAACGGCGGGAATCCCGTGGCGCGAAGGCCCAGCGTCGAGACCTTGGCGAGGTTCCATTCCACTTCGTGTCGGGTCGGGTCGGCGACGATCGCCTGCCCGGCGTTGTACGACCACCCGCCTTCGTTGGCGACAAGGTTCCCGGCCCGCCAGGGAATGCCAGCCCGCCAGGCGGCGAGATGGTAGACGAACGAATCGCGGTCCCACAAGTTCACGAATACCGCCGCGCGAAGCGGGCGGAGTGCACGCACGAGGGCGCGCCAGCGGTGGGGCCGGTGGCCGGATCGGACCGACGTCCCGGAAACCGTCGGATCGACGACCACGTTCGGCGCCAGGGGATGTCCTTCCAGGAACGGTGTGTTCGACTGCCGGACCAGCCACGTGACGGGCAGGCCCGGGGCGCTCTCCGCCAGGGCGCGCATCACGGGCGTGGCCATGACGAAGTCGCCGACGGCGTCTGCCTCCTGCAGCACGATCGGGCCGGGCGGCGTGTCGAAGGTGGCGGGCGGCCCGACGATCACCGGCAACGCCAGGCGGGGGACGAGATAGACGGCGATCACCGCGAGGAACACGCCCGTCGTCAGACGCGGATCACCTGCCGTGATCATGGCCGCCAGCATCGCCATTAACGCGGCCGCACGCGGGAGATCGACCGTCACCATCCAGGCCACGAGCCGACGGGAGGGTGTGGCGCGGCATGGGGCCCAGGAACGAATCGGCCCGAGGAGTTTCGGGACGATGAACCACACCATCAGCACCGACAGCAGCACCAGCGCGCCGGTCATGAGACCGAACACGACCAGGACGCCGGCGACGCCGACAACCATGGCCGGGACGTCGGTGAGGTTGCGCGTGCGGGCGAAAGACACGCGGGCACCGCTCATGGCTGCCCCGACCAGTGTCGCGCCCCGCGCAGGAGGAAATCGACCATCGATCGCGCAGCGACGCCGTCGGCAGGCGCGGCGAGGTACCGCGCGGCGCCGGGTGAACACCGCGGCCTCGCCAGGGACAAGGCGAGGCGCACCGTCCGGCGGGGGCAGGCGTCGAGGTCATAGACTGGGCCGCCATCGAATTCGACGAGGACGTCGACCAGGCAGCCGAGCGTATTCGGCCGGACGTCGAACCCCTCGCCAGCGGCGGCCGTCGCCGTCGGCGACCCTTGCCGGCAGGCGAGCGCGAACTCGATGAACCCTTCGGCCCTCAGGCGTCGCATCGCATCCAGGGCCCGTTCGTCGAGGACGGCGCATGACGAGTGGACGATGGGGCTCAACGACACGGCCGCCCACGATCGTCGGCCCGCAACAGGTTCGACAATCGTGTGTCCCTCCCAGACGGCATCGATGACGGCGCAGAGATCGGACACGCGAATCGCCCGCACGCAGTCGTCGGCAGGGCACGACGGGGGATGACACGCGCGCAAGCAGTGCGCGCGCGCGCGGACGATCCGATGCGGAGACATCCAGGGACCCCACCGGAGCGGCTTCTGAGCCTTGGCCGGCGAGATCACCACCGACGGGACCTGCAGGGCGGCCGCGACGTGTGCCGGACCGGAGTCACAACCCACATGCATCCGGCTGCAGGCGATCACGGCAGCCAGGGTGCCGGCGCTGGTCTGGCCGGCGAGGTCAACGGTCCCCGGGGGCGAGGCACCGAGGATCTCGGCGCAGAGATGCCGGTCATCGCCCGCGCCGAGCAGCACCGTCGGGGTCCCGTACTGGTCGTGGATGTGCTGGATCGCCGCGGCATACGTACCGACGTCCAGCCTCCGGTTGGTGCCGCTGGTTGCCGGCGACAGCGCGACAAACGGTTGTCCAGGCGGGATCCCGTGTTGAGCCAGCAGTCGACCCGCGCAGTCCGCGGCCTCCGGGCTGTGGCCGACCCACAGTCTGGGTGGATCGGCGGGTCGAACACCAAGAGCCTCGACCATCGCCAGATTCCGTTCCACTTCGTGCTGGAGGGGGTCGTCGCGAAGCGGGGTACCGGCCGTGCACATCCATCCGAACCCGTGTCCGAGCAGATCCCCGCACCGCACTCGAACTCCGGCGAGCCACGCCGCGGCGTGGTAGACCGGTGTCCAGCGGTCCCACAGCAGCACCAGCGCGCCTGGACGCAGGGCTCGCAGCGCGAGAGACAGATTTCGCCATCCGCCCCGCCGCAGGCCGTCGCGCACGCCTGAGCCTGCCACGGTCGGATCGGCCACCACTCGCCGGACGTAGGGATGCCTCGTGAGCAGTTCGGCGTACGCCGGCCGGCAGACCCAGGTCACCTCGGCGTCCGGTGCCGCAGCGTGCAGGGCGCGGGCGACGGCCGTGCTCATGACGAAGTCACCCATCGCGTCCGATCGCTGCACCGCGATCGTGGCCGGCAGCGGATGGCGTGCGGCCGACACCCGCACGACAGCCGCGGCCGCGATCACCCGCGGCACGATGAACACGGCCCCGCCGACCGCGAGCCATCGGGCCGACGCGAGCCAACCTGCGTCGGCGACGACGGCACCGGCGACCCAGACCCACGCGAGTCCGCTGGGCACGTCCATGGTCGTGATCCAGGCCACGATTCGCGTGAACGGCCGGCGGGTCAGGCGCGGGGCATCGCGCACGAGGGCAAGGAGGGCGGGCGCGACGGCCTGGAGCCCGATCGCGATCGCCCCCACGACGATCGCCCGGCGCCAACCCACGGTGGCCACGAGCCCGAGAGCCCACGTGATGAGCGCCGGCGTGGCCGTCAGTCTCCGCGTTCGCGCGAACGCCGCCGACAGGGTGCGACACGCTGGCGTCATCGGGTCGGCAGTATATCCGAGGGGTCACGCCCGTTTCCGGGACGAAGACCGGCCAGCACGACGTCGATCAGGATCTCCGGCGCAACGACACCGGGCGGCACGGCGATTCTCGCTGGCCGCATCCCCGTGCACCCCCGGCGCGAAAGCGCGAGCGCCAATCCGACGGCAACGCGCGGGGTCGCGTCCAGGTCGCAGACGGGCCCTCCGTCGAATTCGACAATCACGTTCACCAGGCTGGCGGTGTCGTTCGGCCTGACGTCGAACCCCTCGGCCGCCGCAGCGCGCGCCAGTGCCGATTGGGGTGGGCAGGCCAGCGCGTATTCGATGAACCCCGCATCACGAACGAGCCGCAGGGTATCGCGGGCCCGGCCTGTGCTGTCTGTGCCATCGGACGTATGGAGGATCGGGCTCGCCGATCGCGTGAGCCAGTATGCCCGTCCGTCTCGCGGGGCCACGACACCGTCACCCCGCCAGAGGGCGTCGACGGCGTCGCAGACCAGCTGGGGCGTCGTCGCGGTGACGCAGGCGTCCGCCGTGCATGTGGTGGCGTGACACGTGCGCGTACAACGTGCGCGGGGTCGCACGATGCGATGCGCGGTCATCCACGGACCCCAGACCAACGGACGTTGCGACTTCGCGGGAGAGATGACGACGCCAGGAACGCCGACGGCCGCCGCCACGTGGGCCGGCCCGGAGTCGCATCCGATGTGGAGGCGACTGCGGGCGATGACGGCCGCGAGCACGCCGCTGGTCGTCTGACCCGAGAGGTCGATCGGAGACACCGAACAGCGCGTCAGGATCTCGCCGCACAGCGGGGCGTCCGCCGCGGTGCCCAGCAGCACCGTCACCGCGCCGTGCCGCTCGGTGACATGATCGACTACCGCGGCGTACGTGTGCGCGTCGAGTCGCCGGTTGGTACCGCTCGTGGCTGGCGACAGTGTCACGAACGTCTGGCCTGGCGACAGGCCCCGGCGCCGCAACAACTCCACCGCCCGGTCGTCGTACGCCTGCGAGCGGCCAATCCAAAGATGAGGAATGTCCGCGCAGGTGAATCCCAGCGAGGTCAGGATGTCGAGGTTACGTTCGGCCTCGTGCCGGGTCGGATCGTCGGCCCTGTCTGGCCCGGCGTTCAGCAACCATCCGCCTCGGGCGGCTCGATTGCCGGCGCGAACAGGGATACCCGCCCGCCAGGCGGCGAGATGATACGTCCACGTCGCGCGGTCCCACAGGTTGATGAGGGCGTCGAACGAACAGGGGGCGATTCGACGAGCCAGGGTCGGCCAGCGGGCACGTCTGTGACCCTGACGGACCGTGGCGCCTTCGACCGTCGGGTCCTCGATGACGGATGGAGCAAACGGATGGCCGTCCATGAGCTCGAGGTTGGAGGCCCGTGTCAGCCAGGCGACTCGTGTCGCCGGGTCGGTGGCGTGGATGACCCGGAGAGCGACCGTGGCCAGCACGAAGTCGCCAAGCACGTCGGATCGTTGCAGGAGAATCGCACGCGGTCGCGGCTCGGACGCCCCGAGGGCGTCGCGCACGAACGCGGGAACGGCGAGGCGCGGCCCGGCGTACACCGAAAGCACGGCGCCAGCGAGGAGGAGGGCGTTGGCAGCTCCCATCTCGCGGAAAGCGGTCCAGGCGAGCCAGAACAACGCGCCCGCGTGTGGCGCGTCCATCGTCAGGATCCAGAAGAAGGCTCGCCGGGCCGGCGTCGCGCGCGAAACCGGGAGATCCCGGACGACGGCCAGCACGGCTGGCGTGATGAACCAGAGGGCGGCCGTCTGGAGAATGACACTCGCACAGGCACGCCAGCCGAGGCCCACGAGCAAGCCGCCGGCCGCGACGGCGACCGCGGCGCGATCCGTGAGATGGCGAGTCCGATTCCAGTGGCGCCGCAGGGCGCGGGTCAGCGTGTCGACGGTGTGGCTGCCTGCTGCCATGGTCCGGCCGATCAGAATCGCTGAAGGTCGTACAGCCGGCGGTACAGTCCTTCCTGCCGGACGAGCGTGTCGTGCGTCCCCATCTGGACGAGGATCCCCCGATCGAGCACCACGATCCGCGATGCCTGGCGGATGGTACTCAGTCGATGGGCGATGACGAAGGTCGTGCGGCCGGCCACGAATCGTCCCACGGCCTCCTGCACGAGCCGCTCGTTCGCCGAGTCGAGGGCGCTCGTCGCCTCGTCGAGGATCACCAGGCGCGGATCGCGCAGGACGGCACGCGCGAGGGCCAACCGCTGTCGTTGACCCGCCGACAACGAGACGCCCCGTTCTCCGACGAGGGTATCGATCCCGTGTGGGAGCGTGTCGACGAACTCGCTCGCGTTGGCGGCATCCAGCGCCGCGCGGATCTCGTCGTCGGAGGCGCCCAGCCGCCCGTAACCGACGTTGTCACGGATGGTGCGGTTGAACAGGATCGATTCCTGCGACACCAGGCCGATCTGCGATCGGAGCGACACCAGCGTCACGTCTCTCAGGTCGTGGCCGTCCACGAGGACGCGGCCCGCCTGCGGATCGAAGAACCTGGGCAACAGGCTGACGAGCGTGCTCTTGCCGGCTCCGCTCGGCCCGACAATGGCCAGCGTTTCGCCGGGTTCAACGGCGATGTCGATGGTGGCGAGCGCCGGCCGGCCGTGACCGGGACGGTAGCTGAAGGTCACCCCCTCGAAACGTACGGCCCCCACGATGCGGGGCAGCACCAGCGCGTCCGGCTTGTCGTGAACCGCCGGCACGAGGTCGAGAAGGGCGAACACGCGTTCCGCGCGCCCGACGATCTGCTGCCACGCGGGCAGCAACCTCGTCAGGTGGGACAGGCGATTGATCGCGGTGGGCGCCACCGTGAAGAAGAGCACCAGGCGCTGCGGGGACATCTGTCCATGAAACACCATGAGGCCGCCGGCGACGCCGCCGACCAGCACACTGATGAGGGCCAGGAACTCGGTAAATGGTGTGATCCGGTCGGAGGCGGTCTGGGCGGCGGCGGTGGCCCGGGCGAAGGCCAGGCTCAAGCGGCGCACCGCATCGACTTCGAACGTTTCCCGGCTGAAGCCCTGGATCGTTCGCATGTTCGCCAGGCGCTCGGCGAGGTACCCGTTGAGATCCGAGGCCGCCTCCGATCGACGCTCGGTGAGGACGCGGACCCGCCTGGACATGCCGTGGATCCCGAGCGCGGTCAGCGGCGCCAGCGCCAGCGTCACGAGCACCAGTTTCCAGCTCACGGCAATCAGCAGCACGATACCGGCTGTTGCCGCGAGGGGCGTCGCGAGCAGTTCGAACGCCTGCCACGCGATTCGTTCCTGCAGATCGTCGATATCCCCCGTCACTCGCGAGAGCAGCCCGCCCGACTGCTGGGCTTCGTGGAACGCCACGGGTTGCGCGACGAGGGACGCAAACAGGGTCATCCGCAGGTCGTGGCTCAGCGACTGCGCCACGCGGTGGCGCAATGTCACGCGTCGCTGATCGGCGAGGAGTTTGGCCACGACGACGCAGGCCGTCACGGCTGCGGCGGCCACCAGGGCGCCTGGTTGGCCGCGCCAGGCGTCGGTCACCGAGAAGAGCCGGCTCGCATCCCACCCGAGGACTCGAAGCGGTGCCGTCCCGCTGACCAGCACGTCGGCGCGCAGCATGATGAGGATGACGACCGTCAGCATCACCGGGAGCACCAGCATGTCGATGGCGGTCACCACGAGGATGAGGACGAACGCTTCGCCCACGTACCGACCGTGGGCGCGGACGTATGGCAGCAGGCGGCTCAGCATGGTGTCAGGATTCGAGCAACGCCCGTGCGAGCCGAAGGGCCGCGCCCGGCGGCCCCATGATCCGTCGCAGTTCTTCTTCGAGCTCGACGGGCCGTGTGGTAGCGAGTGGCACGAGCAGGTCGGCGACCTGTTCGGGGGTGATCCGGCCGAGCGCCTCCGGTACGACCCACCGTCCGGTACGACGGTTCGGATGGGCCAGGTACCTGATCCGGCGCCCATAGAGGTAGACGGCGGCGTGCTTGATCGTACGGCCGAACCAGGGCACACGATCGAGGTGGCCGAGCGGGCCTGGCAGGGGCACTTCGTCCAGCTTGTAGGTGGGCGCGCAGGCCACCATCGGGATGCCGAGCGCGGCGAGTTCGGCCGTGCTGGTTCCAGGGAGCGTGAGCACGACTGTCGCTCGCGCCATGACGTCGCCTGTGGCGCAGATGTCGAAGAGCAGCCCGCTCCGGCTTTCGAGCCGACCGTCGGGACCGTCGCCGATCGTGCTGAAGGTGGCCGTGTCACCTCCGAGCGCCGCCGAGTCGACCGAACCGGCCGCGCTGGCCAGGTCCGCGTTGCTCACGAACGGAGCCCGGGCGATGAGCCATCTGGCGCCTGGCAGCCGGGCGCGGGCGCGGGCGGCCACGAGCATGAAGAACGGCAGCATGTAGCGGTAGTACTGGCGGCGGCTGCCCGGGAAGATGCCGATCACCGGCGGCTCCCCCGCGTGTGGCGGCCGGCGCTCGGGGCAACGGGACCGTGCCGCATCGACCATGAGATCGCCGACGACGGCGGCTCGCTCGTGCACGCGTCGTCGGACGACTTCGTCACGGGCGTAGAGGTCCTGGAACCAGCGGCTGCCCGTCAGGGGTCCTTCGAGGTACGCGCCCGAACGAGCCCCGGTCCGGCGGCACAGCGCCAGCGTCAGGAACGGGTCCCCGCCGAGGTGAAGGACGGTCGTCAGCTCCCCGTTCCCGAATCCTGGCGGACGTGTTCCCTTGACCACCCATCGCATGGTTTCGGCCGCCGAGGACACGACATCGACCGTCCCGTAGTTCGACGCGACGCGACGTTCGGTTCCCGCGGAGTACACGCAGGGGACGATCGCGATACCGACGAGGGATGACGGCGCGAGGTTCTTGATGGCGGCGGCAAGGGGTTCAGCCCACCCGGCGAGTTCACCGGGTCCGTTGACGACGAGGACGATACGTGCCGACGAGGCGCTCATACTCGGTAGTCCATTCCTCCCCAACACACGACGGCCGGTCGGCGGGTGAGCACGAAGACTCCCAGCAGCACGGCGGCCATGTCGTACAGCGGTACCATCCACGAGGCTCGCCATCCTCCGGCGGCAACGGTGGCGGTCCCGGTCAGCAACACGCCGGCGACATAGCGCATCACGGCAACCATGGCGATGTCACGATGGCCGGACACCACGGCGAGAATCACCAGGATCGGGAGGCTGAGGGTCCAGAGGGCGAGGGCGGCGAACAAGGTCGACGCCCCCCCGCGGCTCGTGCGCTGCGCGCGTCGGGTGAAGTCGGCCAAGCTGCCGCACGCCAGGACATCCGCCCGAGCCTGCCAGAGGACGGTGATCCGCAGGCCTCGCGTGGCTGCCGCGCGGGCGAATGCGAGGTCTTCGACGAGACTCGGACCGATTCGTTCGAACCCCCCCACCTCGGCGTAGGCTCGCCTGGTGAACGCGCACGATCCGAAGAGCGCGCCCGACTGGAACCCGAGCCCCGCCACGATTCGGCACCATGCGAGGTAGAAGGGCGCGTCCACGGTCTGGAACGCTCGCATCAAGGCCGATCCGCCCCGGAAGGACACGGGGGCGGTCACCACGTCGGCCTCGCCGCGCAGGCAGGGCCCGGCCAGGTGCCTCACCCAATCATGGCGGGCTACGGCATCGGCGTCCGTCACGCAGATGACGTCGCCCCTGGCTTCGCTGATGCCCATGTCCAGCGCTCGCTGACGCATGGTGAGCGCCGACGCCTCGATCGGCGTCCGGAGCGCCGGGGGTTCGATCCGGAGGATTCGCAGTCCGTCCAGTTGCGTCGCGCGGGCCGCCTCCCTCGTCCCGTCGGTGCTGCGATCATCGACGAGGAGCACCTCGATGTCGCCTGGCGCGAAGCCCTCCTGGCGCCCCATCGACTCCAGGCACATCCCGATCGTGTCGGCGGCGTTGAACGCCGTGATCACCACGGACACGCGCGGTCGTGACATCATCGCGGCACACCGCCATCTCCGGCCTGCCGATCCGGGTCGTGGACGCCTGAGGCGCCGGTGACGGTCGTCGGGCGCCAGCCGGTCGCATCGAGGGTATCGAGCAGCCGGCGGATGTCGTGTCGCGTTTCCTGGTCCATGACATCCCGCGGATGGATGGCGAGCCGGAAGGGGCGGTTTCCCGAGAGGATTGCCGCGAGGCGTCGTCCCCTGAGCCAGGCCGCCGCAGATCTGCGCCACGGACGCTCGCCGTCGTCGAACCAGATGGTCGGACTCGGTCGTGACACCAGATGCGGTTCACCGACCGGACCCGCCTGCAGCGTGACGATGGCGTTCTGCAACAGCCAGCCAGGCCATCGTAGCTCATGCAGCGCCCGCGTGGTTCCTGAACTGTAGCGCCACCGGGGCGCACAGAACCATCGTGGCCGAAGACCCGTGGCCGACTCTACCAGCCTGGCGCCTTCCACAATTGCGTGACGCGCGGCATCTGTCGGAAGCCTGGCGTATTCGGCGTCGTTGCGCGTCCCGTACCACAATCGGTTCCATGGGGTGTCGGGCGCGACGTGAGTGTGGCCGTGGAGAACCAGCTCTCCGCCGATTCCGGTGAGGCGATCAACAAGGCGTGGGTCTCGGTCGAGCGGTTTCGCGCCTTCGTACCGGGGGACCAGCAGCACGGCGGCCACGCGGCGGGCAGCGATGGGGAGCAGGCCGAGCATGTCGTCGAAGGCGTCGGCCGATCCCGGGTGAATGTCGTGCAGTTCGGGCACGTACCAGCGCCCGCGCGTGTCGGTCACGTCCGTTTCCGTTCACGTCCTGCCAGTGCGTCCCGCACGGCGTCCGCGATCACCTGGCTCGCGCCAGACGATCCCATCAGGGCTCTCCCGGTCGCGGCCATCGAGGCCCGGCGAGAGGGACTGTCGAGAAGGCCGCGAATGGCGGCCGCGACCGACACGGGATCGGCGGGCACGGCAATCGCGGACTGACCAAGATACTGCATCTTCATGCGGACGTAGGACCAATCGAATGGCCCGGCTGCCGGGTAGGTCACGAGGGGTCGACCAAGCCCGACGGCCTGCTCGTTGGCCGTGCCCGCCAGTCCAATGACCACGTCGGCGCGATGCAGAATCGCTGCGAAACGATTCGTCCAGACTTCGTAGCGCAGGCCGGTGCGGTGCTCCGCCGACAACACGGGTCCCGGGGACGCTGGACATGATGATGCTGGCGACGCGGCGACCCGCCAGGTGCCGGTTGCAGCCTGTGACGCCAGCGTGGTCAGCAGCGGCACGATGTCCGCCGCGGGTGTGGCGGCGCACAGGACCGCGGTGGACGTGGATGGCGGCAATGAGGCGGCGAGGGCATCGGCGGTTGCCAATAGTGAAACGAGGTTGTCGGCCTGGTGCGCTCGACTGCCGGGCAGGGCCCCGATGACGACCGTGCCCTGGCCGATTCTCGGCAGGGGCCCTTCCGGGTCGAGGTCGTCCATCATGGGGTTGCCGACGTACTCGGCCGGCACTCCCCGGCGGGTGAGCCATTCTGTCGTCGGCTCATCCCGCGGGAACACCCGAAGCGCCTTGCGCATGAGCCTCGTCTCAATCAGGCGAAAGCGATACCGCCAGCCGTACCGTATCGACTTAGCGCTTGGCACGAACAGGGTCGGCAGTCCGGCGCGGTGCGCGAGCCAGAGCGGCACGATGTCACCGACCGCCAGCGCGAGATCGTACGTGCCGCGCATGGAGACGGCACACCGATCCTGGGCCAGATGGACGCCCACCCACCCGGCGCGCAGATCCCTGCGCATCGACTTCAGGCTGAGCGTGGCAAACCCGTCGGAGGGAAGGTGGTTGGGAACGCCGACCGCGGGCAGGCCCCGGTTGCGGTAGGCATCACCTCGGCCGACGATGGCCCACGCGCTGACGGCGAGGGGAGGGAGGCGATCCAGGATCCGCCCCGCGATGGCGTCCTCTCCGTGGCCGTTGGCCAGGACCAGCAATCGGCGGCCATTCATGGGTGTCGATGCCCGTCGCCTGAACCTCGTGCGAAGTACAGCTGAATGATCGCGCGGAGCTCGTCCAGGCTCTCGACGTGGTTGACCGCCACCCGCAACTGGCTGCCGCCGTCGAGCCCCTTCGTGTACCACGCGCACAGGGCCTTGAGCTTGTTGATGACCCAGCGGTCACGGCCCCGGGCAGGGAGGGAAAGGGTCCGGCTGAAGCCGGACCCCACGAATGGGGCACCGGAGGCTGAGGGGGCGTCGGCGCGGGGTGACACGACCGCCGAGTGGCGGAAGCCCTCGGGTTCGTCGGCGTCGCCCCGGATCAGCATGTCGAGGTAGTCGAGCAGGAACCGGCCCCGATCTTCACGGGTCACCGTTCGCGGCGGCCGGCCATCGAGGAGGGCCTGGGCCTGGGCAAACAGCCACGGGTTCCTGAGGATGCCGCGTCCGACCAGAACGCCGGCAACCGGCGAGGTCCGGAGGCGGTCGATCATCTGGGCCGGCTCGACCAGGTCTCCGCTTCCGTACACGGGAATCGAGACCGATTCGGCCACGCGCGCGATGAGATCCCAGTCGGCGTGCCCGTGGTACTGCTGCGCCGCGGTCCGGCCGTGCACGGCCACGGCGGCGGCGCCGGCGGCTTCGACCATCCGGGCTAGCTCCGGCGCGTTGATCTCCTGGTCGTTCCACCCGGCTCGCATCTTCACGGTCACCGGGATGCGGACCGCCTTCGCCATCGCCGAGACGATGGCCGCGGCCTGTGCCGGCTCGCGCATCAGGCTGCAGCCGGCGTTGTGCTTCGCGATCTTCGGGACCGGGCACCCCATGTTGATGTCGACGACGTCGGCGCCCAGGCGTTCCACGACGCGCGCGGCCTCAGCCATGTGTTCGGGGTCGCCGCCGAAGATCTGAATCGAGACCGGGCGCTCTTCTTCGGTGAACTCGGCGTATTCCAGCGTGCGGTCGATGCCCCGGATGATGGCCTCGGAACTGACCATCTCCGACACGACGAGGCCGCAGCCGCCCTGGCGCTTGACCAGGCGGCGGAAGGCCGTGTCGGTCATGCCGGCCATTGGCGCGAGGACGAAGGGCGAGGGGAGGGACAGCACAGGAGACATTGTAGGGGCTGCCTCTAGCCTCTAGCCTCTAGCCTCTGACTTCCGAATCAGGTTCGTCGTCGAGTGGCCCTGTTCGACGGCGACGCGAATGACGACGCCTCCGCGCGCTTCGACAATGTCTCGGCCCACGATGGCGTCGTGGGCCCAGTCGGCACCCTTGACGAGCACGTCGGGTTGCAGCGCCATGATGATGTCGTGCGGCGTGTCCTGGTCGAAGACCACGGCCGCATCGACGACGGCGAGGGCCGTGATGACTTCCGCGCGTTCGAGCTCAGGATTGACCGGACGTGTCGGTCCTTTGTTCGCTCTCACGGACCGATCCGAGTTCACGGCAACGATCAGCGCGTCTCCGTGCGACCGGGCAACGGTCAGGTAACGGACGTGCCCGGGGTGGAGCAAGTCGAACACGCCGTTGGTGAAGACGACACGTTTCCCCTCGCGACCGAGTCGCTGGCGCCAGGCGACGGCTTCGGGAAGAGTGAAGACGGGCATCGGGGCACTATTTCTTCATCGCTTCCTTGAATGATACGCCGCCGGAGAACTTCCAGGTATGGCGCGGGCGGTAGAGGCCCACGTCCTGCGTCCGCGACTTCACGCGGAAGCTGTAGAGCAGGCGGTGGTAGTCGTACGGGAAGCCGTCGAGTTTGTGCAGCGCCACGTCGAACTTGTAGGTGCCCTGCACCAGTTCGAGGGCATCGATGGCAAACGTGACCTGCGCCTCTCCGCTGAGGAGATCCGCTTTCAGTTCTTCGATGTCGGTGTTGGTGCCGTAGCAGCACAAGCCGTCGACGTTGAAGATGCCCACGCCCACGACGAAGTCGGTCAGCGGCTTCTTCGCCCGAAGCGTCATTCGGACTTCGACACGTTCGCCCGAGTAGAACACCCGCGACGGCTGGCCGTCTTCACCGACCAGCACGACGTCCGAGATTTCGGCTTCTTTCGAACCCCATCGACCTTCGCCCGCCTTGAACATGTCCTGGGGTTCTTCGGCGTCGCCCGGGGGATTGGGGATTGGGGATTGGGGACCGGGGATTGGGGATTGGGGATTGGGGGTTGGGGCTTCGCCTGCCCCTTGTTCCTTGCCCCTGGCCCCTTCACCACTGTCCGCCGTGGCTGCCTCGGCCGCCGCGCGGGCCTTGGCGTCCATCTCGGCCATGTGCCGCTCTTCCTGCTTTTCGACGTCGACGATGTAGGCCGACGTCACGCGGCGCGTGTCGCCCTGGCCCTTCGTGCGTCCGGCGTCGAGCCACAACGCTTCGTCGCAGAACCGTTCGACGAGGTTGAGGGCGTGCGTGACGAGCAGGATGGTCTTGTTGCGGCGGCGGAACTCGGCGAACTTGTCCAGGCACTTGTGCGTGAACGCTTCGTCGCCGACGGCCAGGACTTCGTCGATGAGCAGCACGTCGGGATCGACGTGGATGGCCACGGCAAAGCCGAGCCGCATGTACATGCCGGACGAGTAGGTCTTGACCGGCGCGTCGATGAAGTCTTCGAGTTCGGCAAACTCGACGATCTCGTCGAACCGGCGCGTGATCTCGCGTTTCGACAGGCCGAGCATGATGCCGTTGATGAAGACGTTTTCGCGGCCGGAGATTTCGGGATGGAACCCGGCGCCCAGTTCGATCAGGGCCGAGATACGCCCGTCCACCGCGACGGTGCCGCTCGTCGGCTTGGTGATGCCGGCGACGACCTTGAGGGCAGTGCTCTTGCCCGATCCGTTCCGGCCGACGATGCCGAATGTGCAGCCCTTCTTGACGGAAAACGACACGTCGCGCAGCGCCTGGAAGGTTTCTTCCGGCTTCAGTTCGCCGATGAGCGTCCCCTGCAGGATCGCGCTCTTCAGCGTCGCGAACTGTTTCCGCTGCGCGTAGCGACGGTAGATCTTCGTAACGTGGCTGACGTCGATGGCGTTCATTGGCTCTCGGCTCTCGGCTCTCGGCTAGCGGCCTGGCTCGGCGGCCCGGGGGCTTCCGGCGCTCGCTCCGGCTCGACACGCCGGCAGGCGTGACCTTATCGGGGGTTCGTCTCCTGCGGGCTTGGGGACCCCCAGCCCCAAGCGTGTCACTCCCTCGCGGTCACGTCTGCGAACTCACACCCTCGGCGTGCTCGCAGTCGCTCGGCCCGGAATCCCCCGGCCCGCCGCTGCGTGTCCCGGCTAGCGGCCTGGCATGCCCCTACACTTCCTCCGCGAACGAATCCCGCAGGCGGTCGAACACGAAGTAACCGAACAGGAACAGGAACACGGCCCCGGCACCGAGCGCGAGCAGCCACTTCCAGTGGCCGAAGCCGCCGGGGAAGAACAGCAGTTCCTGGTACGAGATCGCGAGGTGCGCAAACGGGTTGATATCGAGCCACGTCTTGTAGCCGCCGACGGCCGCGTCGTTCATCGAGTAGATGATGGGCGTCGCGAAGAACCAGAAGGTCATCAGGTTGCCGATGATGTCCTTCAGGTCCCGGAAGTGCACCGTCAGCGCGGCGACGAGGAGCGCCAGGCCCGTGGTGAACAACAACTGAACGAAGACGACGACCGGGAACCAGAGCAGGTCGAGTCCGTTGGGCAGCGGGTGGACGCCCTTGATGGCGTAGTACGCGATAAACGCGGCGACGATGGGCAGCCCGAGGAAGAAGTGGACCATGTTCGCCAGCACGGTGACGATGGGCAGGACTTCCGCCGGGAAGAGCACCTTCTTGATGAGGTTGCCGCCG
>CAZJRM010000023.1:0-37036 GCA_964547975.1 uncultured Vicinamibacterales bacterium
TGCATGTTGCTGCTCGGCTGCAGCAGGTGCATCTCGTCGATGATGTCGAGCAGGAGGTGCGTGACGTCGTTGGAGCCGTCGCTGCCGTCACGCAGGAGTCCCGCGAGATTGATGTTCGCGAAGTCGGTGTACGTGCCGCTCTCGGCCGCCGTGACGCCGACCTTCGGCGGCGCGGTGTGGTTGTTGAACTTCACGAAGAAGCACTCGAGCAGTTCTTTTGCCGATTCGCGCGTGAGCGTGCCGTCGGCGAGCTCCCGCTGGTAGAACGGCCAGAGGTGCTGGTCGAGGTGGCCCGGGCTGAAGGCGTCCCAGCCGTTGAGCTCGGTGATGACCGCGAGGTGGCAGAACCAGTACATCTGCAGCGCTTCGTGGAAGTCGCGCGGCGCGTGGGCCGGGACCCGCCGGCAGACGTCGGCGATCTTCGTGAGCTCGCGCCGCCGCTGCGGATCGTCCGTGCGTGCCGCCTCGAGCGCCGCCAGGTCGGCGTGCCGTTCGGCGAAACGGATGACGGCGTCGCACGCGATGGACATCGCCTGCAGTTGCTCGCGTTTGTCCAGCGCCTCGGGGTCGTGTTCGGGATCGAGGGCCGCCAGCGACGCCGCGATGTCGGCCTGGAAGTCCCGCATGCCCTTCGTGTAGATCTTGCCGTCCGCGACCGTGTGGCCCGGCGCGCGCTGCTCCATGAACTCCGTGTAGCAGCCCGCCGCGTACGCGTCGTGCCACTCCGGCGGCAGCAGGCTGAACATCTGGTCGCGCAGCGAGCGGCCCTGCCAGAAGGGGATGATCTCGCGTTCGTAGGTCTCGATGACCGACGCGTCCACCGCGTAGTGCGTCTTCGGGCGCGTGTCGAGAATCCGCAGGTCCTCTGCGCTGTGGCACGTCAGCTCAGGGTAGGTCGGCACGGCCTTCGGCAGCGGCCCGCGTTCGCCGACGATCAGCTCGCCGTCACCCATCCAGAGCGACTTCTGGTCGCAGATGGCGTAGAAGTTCATGGCGCGGAGCACCGGGGTGCTGTGGCGGCCCATGTGCGCCTGGTAGAAGGCGGTGGTGATCTGCGCGCGTTCGGCGCTGATTGACGGCGCGGCGTCCAGGCTGTCGCGGCGCAGGCGCGCGGTGCGTTCGGTCATGCTCGGCCTCCGATCGTCGTGGCGAGGCCCGCGGCGCGCAGGGGGCCGGCCAGGGTCTCGAGTCGTGCCGCGCCGGGCGCTTCGGTCCCGTGCAGCGTGTAGTCCATCCCGACGCGGGCGAACTTCGCTTCGCCGGTCGGGTGATAGGGCAGCAGGTCGACGCGCGTGATCCCGGGGAGCGGGCGCAGGAACGCCGCCGTCGCGTCGAGGTTCGCGTCATCGTCGTTGACGCCTGGGATCACCGGGATGCGGATCCAGATGTTCGCGTGGACCGCCGAGAGCGCCTTCAGGTTCTCGAGGATGGCGCGGTTCGAGACGCCCGTGACGGCGGCGTGGCGGGCGTCGTCCATCAGCTTGACGTCGTAGAGGACGAGGTCGGCGAGCGCGGCGGCGTCGCGCAGGTCGGGCCAGCGCGCGAAGCCGCAGGTGTCGAGGGCGGTGTGCACGCCGCTGGCCTTCAGCGCGCGCAGGGCGTCGATGACGAATGGCGCCTGCATGAGCGGTTCGCCGCCCGAGAACGTCACGCCGCCGCCGGACTCGTCGAAGAAGATCCGATCGCGGAGCAGCGTCTGCACGAGCGTGTCCACGTCCATCGGTTCGCCGACGGCCTGCAGGGCGCCCGTCGGGCAGAGGTCCACGTCGTCGGGGCCGCGGTCGACGACCACCGGGTTCGCCAGTTCGACTTCGCCGCACCGGCCGCAGCTCATGCAGCGGTGGCGGAGGCGCACGAACTCGGGGCGAACGGACTGGCTTTCCGGGTTGTGGCACCACGCGCAGCGGAGCGGGCAGCCCTTCATGAAGACCGTGCTGCGCAGGCCCGGGCCGTCCTGGAGCGAGAACCGCTGCACGTTGAAGACGAGGCCGGTCGCCATCAGGCCTCCGGCGGCCCCGCGAAGTAGTACGCGTGGATGAATCGCTCCTGCACGGTGAAGGACCAGTGCACGTCCTGCAGGTGCGCGGCCGCGTCCTGGAAGGCGCCCTGCTCGAGCAGGCGGACGAAGTCCTCGTGTTCGACGACCGAGTGCTGTTCCCAGGCCTGGACCATGCGCTCTCGGCGCGGCCAGTCGTAAAGCCGCTGTTTCAGCAGGTGGACCTGCGCCACGAGGCGGGCGTTGTCACTCCGGCGGAGGTAGACGTCGTGGAAGGCGAGGTTCGCTGCGTAATACTTGTCGAAGTCGCGGGCGGCGACCGCCTCGGCCATGGCGGTGTCGAGCTGGCGCATGCGGGCGAAGTCGGCCGGGCCGAGGGACGGTCCCACCGAGCGGAGCGCCGCGGCTTCGAGTGCGCCGATAATCTCGTAGAAGTGGCGGATGTCGTCGAGCGTCAGGGCGTTGAGCCGGAAACCGCGACGCGGCAGGACCGAGACGAAACCCTGGGACTCGAGGTGGAGCAGGGCCTCGCGAAGAGGCGTCCGGCTGACACCGAGGCGGGCCGCAAGTGCATTCAGGTCAATGAATTCACCGGGCTGAATACCACCTCCGGCCATTTCCTCGCGCAGATAGTCGTAGACCTGCTCGCGAAGCGAGCGAGTTTCGAGGACCGGGACAGGCGGAGCTGCGCTGACCATTCGTCAGATATCTAATATATCAGACATCTGGCCGCAGGGAAAAGGGGGCCTGGCCCCCTTTTCCGCGCACCGAAAGGGGGCCTGGCCCCCTTTCCACGCCTCGGCTGCGAGGCCCGGGAAATCGAGGGGACCGTGAAGAAAGGGGGCCTGTCCCCCTTCTCCGCGCACCGAAAGGGGGCCTGGCCCCCTTTTCGCCTGGGCCGGCCGTGGTATGGTCCAGAACGAAGGAGACCTCATGTCCCGACCCGTCCTTCTCGGACTTCTCTGCGCCGCCACCATCGGCGGTGCCTCCCTGTCATCCTGGACCCCCGACACCATGACTTCCCAGGCTCCGGTCGCACCCACGCGCCAGAATCCGCTCCTCACTCCGAGCCCTCTGCCGTTCGGAGCGCCACCGTTCGACAAGATCCATGACGAGGACTTCGCCCCGGCGTTCGAGGCCGGCATGAAGGCCGAACTGGCCGAGATCGCAGCCATTGCCGGCAACCCGGCCGCGCCCACGTTCGAGAACACGCTGGTCGCTCTCGAGAAGACCGGCGAACTGCTCGGTCGCGTCAACCAGGTCTTCAACGGACTGACGTCGGCCAACACGAATCCCGCCCTGCAGCGGGTTCAGCAGGACGTGGCCCCGAAGCTGGCCGCTCACGACGATGCGATCTTCCTGAACGAGACGCTGTTCGCGCGCGTGGAAGCGGTTTACGCCAAGCGCGACGGCCTGGGCCTCGACACCGAATCGCGGCGCCTGGTGGACTACTACTACCAGCGGTTCGTCCGCGCCGGCGCGCGCCTCTCGGCCTCCGACAAGGCGACGTTGATGGCGCTGAACGAAGAGGACGCCTCACTGAGCGCCAAGTACATCAGCCAGTTGCTCGCCGCCGCCAGGAACGCGGCACTGGTCGTGTCCGACGTCCACGAGCTCGAGGGACTCTCCAAGGACGACATCGAGGCCGCGGCGCTGGCGGCGAAAGAACGGGGCCTCGAGGGCAAGTGGCTCCTCCCGCTCCTGAACACGACGCAGCACCCGATGCTGGCGTCGCTCAAGAACCGCGCGACCCGCGAGACGCTCTTCAAGGCGTCCTGGTCCCGCACGGAACGCGGCGATGCCAACGACACCCGCCAGATCGTCGCTCGCCTCGCCGACTTGCGCGCCCGCAAGGCGGCGCTGCTCGGCTATCCGAGCTACGCCGCCTGGGTGCTCGAAGACCAGATGGCGAAGACGCCGGCGGCCGTCGAGCAGTTCCTCAACCGGCTCGTGCCGGCGGCCACCGCCAACGCCAAGGCCGAGGCGGCAGCCATCCAGCGGGTCATCGACGCGCAGGGCGGGCGCTTCACTCTGGAACCGTGGGACTGGGACTTCTACGCGGAACAGGTCCGCAAGGCGAAGTACGACCTCGACAACGCCGCCCTCGCGCCGTACTTCGAAGTCGAGCGGGTGCTGCGCGACGGCGTGTTCTACGCGGCCGGCCAACTCTACGGTCTGTCCTTCAAGGAGCGGCGCGACCTACCCGTCTACCACCCGGATGTGCGCGTCTTCGAGGTTGTCGACCGTGACGGTTCGTCGATGGCGCTCTTCTACTTCGATCCGTTCGCGCGGGACAACAAGAACGGCGGCGCCTGGATGGACAACTTCGTCACGCAGTCGACGCTCCTCGGGACGAAGCCGGTCGTCTACAACGTCGCGAACTTCGCGAAGCCGGCGCCCGGCCAACCCGCGCTCATCAGTCTCGACGACGTGATGACGATGTTCCACGAGTTCGGGCACGCGCTCCACGGGCTATTCGCCGACCAGCGGTACCCGACGCTGTCGGGCACGAACGTCGCCCGCGATTTCGTCGAGTTGCCGTCGCAGTTCAACGAACACTGGGCGCTCGAACCATCGGTGCTGGCCCGTTATGCCGTGCACCACAAGACCGGCGCGGCGATGCCGCAGGCGCTCGCGGACAAGATCCGCAAGGCGGCCACCTTCAACCAGGGGTACAGCCTCACCGAGATCCTCGGCGCCGCGACGCTCGACATGCGCTGGCACTCGATGCCGGCGGGCACGCCCGTCGCCGACGTGGCCGCGTTCGAAGTCTCGTCGCTGAAGGCCGCGGGGCTCGACCTGCCTCAGGTGCCGCCCCGGTACCGCTCGGGCTACTTCCTGCACATCTGGGCGAACGGCTACGCGGCCGGCTACTACGCGTACCTCTGGGCGGAGATGCTCGACAACGACGCGTTCGCCTGGTTCAAGGAACACGGCGGATTGACCCGCGCCAACGGGGACCGATTCCGCGACCTGATCCTCTCGCGTGGCAACGCCGGGGACTACGCGAAGCTCTACCGCGAGTTCCGCGGCCGCGACCCGGAGATCGGGCCGATGCTGGAACACCGCGGCATCGCGAAGTAGTCACGCCCACCGCGGCGCGCCACCGGGGCGCGCCGCGGGTGGTATCATCGGCGCGTGCGTGGCGCCGATCGACGATTCGACCCGGAGACGCTCACCGTCACTCCCGCCCTGACCGGCAGGCTCCTGCCGTCTCCGCGACGCCGCCTCGCGGCGTTCGCCGTGGACTACATCCTGCTGTTCGTGCCGACCGTCGTGGCGGCGCTGTGCTTCTCCGGACTCGCGCTCCGCCTCAGCAACCCGGCCGGGTACCGGGCGACCCTCCAGGCCGTGACCGGCGTGCCGGAGGCCCCCGCCGCTCAACACGCGCTCATGCGCGACCTGGCCCCGGTTCTCGTCCAGATCGACGCCGACGGGCTGCCGGCCTCCGTCAAGGCAGACGTCGAGGCGGGGCGCCTCGATGCGGCCGCCGATCGCCTCGCGAACCTGTCGCTCCTCGTGGCGCTCGACGTCGGCGGCGGGACGCCCTCGTCGCTCCCGCCCGGGACCGTCAGGCTCGCCGTCGAACGCCTGATTCCCCCGGCGATTCGAAGCGCCGCGATGTTCCTGGTGCCCGCGTTGTACTTCGCCATCGCCACGTCGCGATGGCGGGCGACCGCCGGAAAACGGCTGCTCGGGTTGGAGGTCGTACGGCTGGATGGCCGCCCCTTGACGATGCTCGAGGGCATCGAGCGTTTCGGGAGTTACTTCGCGATCGCGGGCACGCTCGGCCTCGGCCTGTTCGAGCTCTGGACCAATCCCAACCGCCGGCTCGCCCAGGACCTCGCCGTGGGAACGGTCGTGCTCCGCCGGCTCAAGAGTTGAGCGAGCATGCCGATTACCCATGCGAGAGGGTCCGGTTATGACTGGCGAAATTCTCCCGTGCCAAACGCCCGCCATTGTCGACCGTAACGACCCCGACCACCGAGGCCGGGACGGCCAGGCTCCGCGTCGGCAGCGCCAGATGCCCCATCCGCGTCCGCAGCCGCACGCCGAGGCCGACACGCTCGTGCTCGAGACCCCCGATCCGTCGAATCCACCACACATCGGGACCCGCATCAACGTCCGCGTCTGACCGACCCGGTGCCCGCCGCGGCCGTGCGCGTGGATGTTTCCGGTAAGATATCTCTGCGCGGTCACCCGGCGGCTTACCCCGACAGCCCGCGCCGACCGCATGCCCAGACGACCGATTCGGACGAGCGCCTTCGCGGGACTGCTCGCCGCCCTCGTGCTCACCGCCGGCCACCACGGGCTGAACGGCAGCGCCGCGTCGAGACCCCTGGCGACCACCATCGCGCGGGGGGCGCCCGAGTCCGAGGCGGCCCGGCTGATGGCGCGCAGCCTCGATCGCATCCGGCGGCATCGCCTCGACCGCGGACTGCCGATCGACCGCACCCTCGACCCCAATCAGACCGGCCTGGTGGGCGACGAATTCTCCCCGCTGACGACCTCGCTCGGCGACGCGACGGCGAAACGCACGGCGGCCAATCCCGCGTTCGCGTCCGTCGTGACGCGGTACCTCCGCGACGCCGGGGTCGGGAAGGGTGATGTGGTCGCCATTGGCGCGAGCGGCTCGTTTCCCGCGTTCATTCTCGCGACGTTGTGCGCCGTGAAGGTGCTCGAACTCGAGCCGCTGGCGATCTACTCGGTGGGGTCGTCGATGTACGGCGCGAATCTGCCGGGCTTCACGTTCGCCGACATGCTCGACGGGCTGCGCGCCGACGGCCTGCTACCGTACCGTTTCATTGCCGTGGCGCCGGGCGGCGATCGCGACAGCGGCCGGGGCGTGCTGTTCGACGAAGAGGGCGCGACGCTCACGGCGGAAGCGCGCCGGATCGGGCTTCCGCTCGTCGGGGGCGGAGACCTGGCGACCGGCATTCGCCAGCGGCTGGTGCTGTTCACGCGGGCGGCCGAGGGCCGTCCGATCCGGTGTTTCGTGAACATCGGCGGCGCATCGGCCAACTACGGTGGGACCGAGGCGTCGCTCCGGGTGCCGCCCGGCCTCGTGCGCGATCCCGGGCCGATTCCGGCCGACCCGACACGCGGCCTGCTGTTCGAGTTCGTGGCGCGGGGTATCCCCGTGATACACCTGCTCTACGTGAGGGGCCTCGCGGAGGCCAATCATCTGCCGTATGATCCAGTGCCGTTCCCTCCGGTCGAGGGATACGAGGCCCGGTGATCGCGTGGGTTGAGCATCATCCCGATGTGGCGCAGGCGGAATGCCTGCCCCACACCAACGCAACTGAGTGTGGGTGTAGAAGGAGACTCGTCATGGCTCGTGTGTCGTGGATGGTGGCGGTGGCGATCGTGGTGGCGGGGGCGGTCACGGCCGAGGCGGCCATCTCGGGCGCCGCGCCGGTCAAGGCGCAGGCGCCGTTGCTCATCACCAACGCCGGCCAGGGGCCCGGCGCGAAGATGGTGCGCCTGCTGACGCAGCAGTCCGGCGCCGTGAGCGACTTCGACTACCTCGCCGAGCCGCAGCCGGCCGATCTCAAGACGAAGCCCTACAAGACCCTGTTTGTCGTCATGGGCTCGACCGCCAAGGGGCTGGGCGCGTCGGGCATCACGATCGACCAGGAGATCGAGCGCCTCGTCGCCATGATGGCGGAAGCGAAGAAGCTCAAGCTCCAGATCGTGGCCGTGCTGCTCGAGGGCAAGGCACGGCGCGGGAAACCCGGCGGCGCCGACGAGCGCTGCATCGATGCCATCGCGCCGCTCGCCAGCTACCTGGTCATCAAGAAGGACGGGAACGAAGACGGCCGGTTCGATGCCATCGCCAAGAAGTCCGGCGCCCCGCTCACCTTCATCGACGACGCGATCGACTTCCGCGAGGTCGTCAAGCAGATGTACGCCAGGTAAACATGAACCTCCTGGCGCTCGACCCGCAGGCCGCCGTCAGCCAGTACGTCACGACGTCGTACACGCTGGCGGCCATGGTCGTCACGTTCATCCTGAGCAGCTGGCGGTTCAAGTCGCCGGAACTCTCGATGGTCGTCACGGCGCTGGTGGGGGCGATCGTCGCCGGGCTCGGCGTGCCGGCCCACCTGTTCGTCGAAGGGACCTTCACCTTTCTCGATCTCGCGTTCATCTTCATCACCGCGTGCGTGTTCATGAACGCCTATTCGGAAATCGGCGCGATGAACGCGCTGGTGCGCGCGCTGGTGACGCGGCTGCATCGGCGGAAGTGGCTGCTGATGCTCGTGCTGGCGCTGCTCATGCTCGTGCCGGGCGGCTTGACCGGCGCCGGCGTCGTCTCGGTGCTCGTCGTGGGCGGGCTGGTGGCCTCCGTGCTCCGGTTGATGGGGCTGCGCGAAGACCGCGTGGCGGCTTTCGTGTTCATGCTCGGCATCCTGTCGGCGGTCGCGCCGCCCATCAACGTCTGGGCGATGCTGATGGCGGCGGGCGCCAACATGCCGTACGTCGGGTTCGACCTCGTGCTGCTCGTGCCCGTGCTCGTCATCACGGTCGTCACCGTGATCTACCTGGGCTGGGGCGCCGTCCCGCAGCAGAAGGACGCGATCCTGGCGGGATTGCCTCCGCTGCCGCCGGGCATGACCTGGTGGCGGGCCGCGGTTCCGCTGGGGGTGCTTCTCGCGCTCGCCCTCGCCTCCAAGTACGCGGCGTTCCACGTCCCGACGCTGGGGTTCCCGCTCATCTTCGTCCTGTGCACGATCACGACGGTCGCCCTCGATCCCGTGCGCCGCTCGTGGGCGCGCTGGCTGGAGGTCGTCAACCAGACCGTCGAACAGGTCTTCCCGCTGGTCGCGACGATGGTGAGCGTTGGCGTGCTGGTGAACGTGCTGGCTGCCACCGGCGTACGGGGACTGATGGCCATCAGCTTCGTCGCCTTGCCCATTGTCGGGATCTACGCGACGTCGCTGCTGGTGTGCCCGCTCGCGCAGGGGTCGCTGGGGTTCGGCAGCGCGGTCATCCTGGGCACGCCGCTCATCTTCGTGTTCAACGCGGTGGGGGCGAACGTCACCGTCGTGGCCGCGGCGTTCAGCCTGCTGTTCGCGCTCGGCGACTGCCTGCCGCCATCACGGATCGTCGGGCGGACGGTGCTCGAGACGGTCGGGTACACGGGCAGCTACGGATCGTTCCTGAAGGCGACGGCCGTGCCGTGGCTGGTGATGGGCCTGGTGGCCCTCGGGATGCTGATCTTCCCAGGGAAGGCGGCGTTCCTGGTGAAGTACTGATGGGGCGTGGGACGTGGGGCATGGGACACAAGGCCTTCGGATTGTGGAGCAGGGCTTCAGCCCTGCTGACGTCCGTAAGCCGTGAGCCGTGAGCCGTGAGCCGTGAGCCGTGAGCCGTGAGCCGTGAGCCGACTATGATCTTCGTCCAAGAATTGATCCACCAGGCGTACTTCCTGCTCTCCGCGATCATCGCGGTGCTGCTGATCACGCGGCTGTTCAGGCGCAAGTCCCGGCCGGGCCTGGCGTACGACATCGTCTACGCGTACGCCGTCATTCCGTTCATCCTGCGGGCGTTGCACATCAAGTGAGGTGATGGGGTGATGCAGACGCTCTTCGTGCGGAGGGTGGCGCTGCTCGCGGCGTCCGCCGTGCTCATGGTCGTCGGAACCCGCGACATCCGCGCCCTGCGCGTGTACCGCGAGACCGTCGTCGTGTCGCCGGGCCTCAGCAGGCACCTGCCGCTCAGTACGTATTTCGACGGGATCCGGAACACGTACATGGACACGACCGTGTACGTCTTCGATTCCGGGGTGCCGGGCGGGTCGGTCCTGATTCTCGGCGGCGCGCACCCCTACGAACCCGCCAGCCCGATGATGGCGTACGTCGTGCTCGAGAACCTGCAGGTGACGCGCGGCCGCGTCTTCGTCATCGCGCGGGCCAACATGAGCGCGGCGTCCGTCGGGATGCTCGGCAATGCCTACCCCCCGTTCTTCCGGGTGAAGACGCCGTGGGGCGAGAAGCGGTACCGGATCGGCGATCGGGAGACCAGCCCGCTGGAGCAGTGGCCCGATCCGTTTACGTTCGTGCACTATCCGTCGACGCAGAACCTTGCCTACCAGGACAGCCGGAATCTCAACCGGACGTTCCCCGGCCGCCCCGACGGCAACCTCACCGAGCGGACGTCGTACGCGATCAGCGAACTCATCCGGCGCGAGAAGATCGACATGACCATCGACGTGCACGAAGCGTCGATGGGGTACCCGGTGGTCAACACATACGTCTGCCACCAGCGCGCCGAAGACCTGTGCATGATGGCGGCCATGGTACTGTCGGCAGACCAGTTCCCGATGAAGACCGAGACCTCGCCGAAGACGCTGCGAGGCCTGACGCATCGGGAGATCGGCGATTTTACGGAGAGTCTCGCGGTGCTGATGGAGACCCCCGAGCCGTTCATCGACAAGTTCGTCGGACCGATGACCGAACGCCTGATGCTCGACGGCCGTGACGAGTTCATGCAGACCGCGTCCGAACGCGGCCTGCTGTACGCCGACTACGACATCAAGACCGGCGCGACGCTCGACTACCGGGTGGCACGGCACCTCGGCGGAGCGGCGGAGGTCGTGAAGCAGATGGGAGACTTCTACCCGGAGAAGAAGATCGAGGCGACCTGGCCGACCTACGCCGAGGTCATGGAGAAGGGCATTGGCGCCTTCCTGCACGATCCGGCCAAGGCGGAGCAGGGGCGCGTGTTCAGGAACTAGGGGACAGGGAACAGGCGAGAGGGACGAGGGAAGGAACTAGGGAACAGGGGAGAGGCAAGGCCGCAGGCCGTGAGCCCTGAGCCGTGATCCTGTTTCGAGGGAGTCTTCACATGAAACGGTATTCGAAGAGCGTCGCGTGGGTACTCATCGCGCTCGTGGTGGTCCAGTGGAGCCCGGTGCTCGATGCCTGCACGATCCTCGGCGTCGGCCGGAAGGCGACGGTCGATGGCTCTGCCATCATCACGCACAACGACGACTCGAGCGTGGCGGACTTCCCGTTGCGGATCGTGCCGGCGGCAGACTGGCCGGACGGCGCCAAGCGCAAGATCGTCGCGAATGCCCACACCCGCGAGGGCGGCAACGTGCTCGGCGAGATCCCCCAGGTGCGGCACACATATCGCTACTTCATGTCGCGGTACTCGTTCATGAACGAGAAGGGTGTGGCCATCGCCGAGTCGACCTTCGGGATCGACACGTCCACCGACCTCGGCAAGAAGGTCAAGGACGTGATGTACACGAAGGGCGACGGCCTCATCGACTGCTGGATGGCGCAGGACGTCGCGCTCGAGCGCGCGGCGACCGCGCGCGACGCCGTGCAGATCATGGGAAAGCTGGTCGAGGAATTCGGGTTCCTGACCGAGACCGGCGGCGGCGGCGAAACCATGACCGTCACCGACGGCACCGAGACGTGGGTGGCCGAGTTCTACGGACGTGACATCTGGGCGGCGGTGCGGATTCCCGAAGACCACGTGTTCGTCGCCGCCAATCGTGCGCGCATCGGCGAGATCAACCTCGCCGACAAGGCGAACGTGATGGCATCGCCGAAGATCGTCTCGTTCGCCGTCGAGCAGGGCTGGTTCGATCCGAAGGCCGCCAAGCCCTTCCTGGTCGCCAAGATCTACGCACCCGACGAACCCGTCACCTCTTCCCGCCGAGAGTGGCGTGTCTACGACCTGATTGCGCCGTCGCTCAAGCTGGCGGCCAACCTCGAGAACTACCCCTTCTCGGTGAAGCCCGACACGCCGCTGACCCTCGAGGACATCCGCAAGATCCAGGCGGACTACTACGAAGGCACCCCGTACGACATGACCAAGGGGCCGGCGGCAGGGCCGTGGGGTAATCCAATCCGGTACGTGAATCGCGGCGGCAAGGGCTCGTTCGAGCGCAGCATCAACGTCCAGCGCACGTATTACCTGCACGTCGGCCAGGTGAACGCCGCGTTGCCGGAGGCGTTGCGCGGGACGAGCTGGTTCGGGTACGGCGCGCCCGCCACCTCCTACCTCACGCCGCTCTGGGCCGCCATGGATGAACTGCCGGCGCATCTCGGCCGCGGCGACCGCTACGGCGCGTTCGACCGCGAGTCGGGCTTCTGGACCAACATCTACGTCCAGCAGATGGCGGAACTGCACTTCAACGAAGCCATCAAGCACGTGGCCGCGGCGCGCGAACCGCGCCAGGCGATGTTGTACGCGGTGACGCCGAAGGTCCTCGATCTGGCCGCGCAGACCTACGCCAGGGACCCGAAAGCGGCGATCAACCTCCTGACGCAGTTCGGCTCGGCCAACGCCGTCGCGTGGCAGCAGGACTGGCTGAAACTCGGCGACCTGCTCCTCGGCAAGTACGCGATGGGCATGGTGGACGGGCATCCGACCGGCTACCCGCAGTGGTGGAACGAACTCATCGGCTACAAGCCGCTCATCCGGTAGCGGAGGCAACGGCATGACACGCCAACTGGGGGCGGCAGCCCTGATTCTGGCATGCGTCGTGGTGGCGCTCTCCGCCTCCGACGGTCCTCGGACGATGGTCGTGGTCGCAGGAAACGGGTCGGCGGGATTCGTCGATGGCGTCGGCGCCGGGGCGAAGTTCAACAAGCCGATTCGCCTGGCGCCCGCCGGCGACTCGGCCATTGTCGTCGCGGACATCTTCAATCACGCCATCCGCCGCGTGTCGATGACGGGTCGTGTGGACACGATTGCCGGCGCCCCCGATCGCAAGGGGCACCAGGACGGCGCGGCGACCGCCGCGCGGTTTTCCTCGCCCCACGGCGTGGGCACGTTGCCCGACGGGCGGATCGCGGTGGCGGAGGCCGAGGGGCACGTCCTGCGGATGCTTGCACCGCGTCCGGGTGTCGCGGGCGGGTACGAGGTCACGACGATCGCCGGTACGCCGGGGACGTCCGGCAACGCGGATGGGCCGGCGGCCACGGCCTTGCTGAACTCGCCGCACGCGGCGGTCTGGGGCCCGGACGGCGCGCTCTACGCGCCGGATATCGGCAACGCGGTCATCCGGCGCCTCCGTGGCGGTGTGGTCGAGACCGTGGCCGGCGGCAAGGCCGACGGCTTCGTCTATCCGATGGACCTCGCGTGGACACCGGACGGCCGCCTCATCGTGGCCGATGCCGGCAATAACACCCTGCGCACCTGGCGACAGGGAGAGGCCGCGGGCACGCTCGCGGTCGACGCACCGCTCGCGACGCCCCACGGGGTGGCGGCGGGGCCGGACGGGACGATCTACGTGGCCGATATGAAGTCGCATCGGGTCCTGGCCATCGACGCCGCCGGTCATGTCACGACGGTGGCCGGAGTGGCGGGCGAGGCGGGGGCCGACGCCGCCCATCTGAACCGGCCGGCGGCGGTGCTCGTGCACGCCGGCTGGCTGTGGATTGCCGACCTCGACAACCATCGGATCTGTGCCGTGCCGCTCCAGGCGGCGCGCTAGTCGGCGAGCTTCGGTCGGCGCCAGTCCGTCCGGCTGAAGCCGGACGCCACGACGAGGACCGAGCGGACGCCACGACGGGAGCCGGCATGCACGTCACGACGGGAGCGAACATGCAGACGGTCAGTGCTCGGGACATCGAACGGCACCTCACGGTGCTGACGCGCGACATCGGCGTACGCCTGGCCGGATCGACGGCCGAGCGGCAGGCCGCGGACTACATCGCGTCGCAGTGCCGATCCGCGGGCGCCGCCGTCACCATCGAGGAGTTTCCCGCGCGCGAGCGTGTCGTCGCCAGGGAGTCGCTCGACGTGCGCGTCGGCGGCCAGTGGCGCACGTTTCCGTGCTCGCTGCTCAGCAACGCGCCAGGCACCGGCGGGCGTCCGATCGAGGCGCCCGTAGCGGTCATCGACGCCGCGACGGGCTACCTGAATCCCGACCTGTCGTATCTCACCGGGAAGGCGGTGCTGCACCTCGGTTCGCACATCGAGACGGCGGACTACTACCGGCGGCTGATGGAGGCGCGGCCGGCCTTTCTGATGTTCGTGGACGTCCGGTATCCGGGTTCCGTCGTCACGGCCGACGGGATGTTCCCGGCCTACGTCCACCAGTACGGGGCGGTTCCCACCGTCAGCGTCGCTTACCAGCATGCGTGGGACTGGTATGCGGCGGGCGTCGACGCGGCGCGCCTGGTCGTCGACGGGGGGATGCGCGATCGGCTCTCGCAGAACGTCGTGGCGGACCTTCCCGGATCGGACCCCGACGCAGGCGTGATTTACGTCGGCGCCCATCACGACACGCAGGCGGACTCGGTGGGCGCCGACGACAACGGCACCGGCGTTGCCGCGGTGATGGCGCTGGCTCGCGTGTTCGAGGGCGTCTCGCGCAGGCGGACGATCCGGTTGATCAGTTTCGGCACGGAAGAGCAGTTGTCGGTCGGCAGCGCGTCCTACGTCCGGCGTCACCGCGAGACCATCGCGCGTGACGGCCGCTTCATGTTCAATTTCGATTCGTTCGGGTCGCGCCTCGGCTGGACGTTCCTCGTCTGCAACGGGCCGGACGGGATTGGCCCGCACTTCACCCGGCACCTCGCGGCGGCCGGACACTTCGCCAGGGTGCAGACGGCGATCGTGCCGTACGCGGACCACTTCCCGTTCGTCGCGGCTGGCGTCCCCGCCGCCTGGATCGGCCGCAACAACTGCGCTGCCGGCCGGTTCTTCCACCACCGTCCAGACGACGACCTGTCGCGCGTATCGTGCGATCTCGTGGCGCAGATCGTCTCCGGCGTCGGGGCGGGGCTGGCGGAGCTGGCCAATGCCGATGATCTGCCGTTCCCGCGTGAGGTGGATGGGGCCACCGCTCAGGCAGTGGCCTCGATGTGGGACGAACTCTTCGGCGGGTGGAGCGGCTTCGCTACTTGCCCGTGACCGTGTCGGCCTTGACGGTCCCGTCGGCCTGCCTGGTGCCTTCGACCTCTACCTTCGAGCCGCTCTTGAGGGCGGCGCACGCGTTCGTGCCCGGCCCAAACGACGTGACCGCCGACGTCACGACGGTGTAGCCGTTCACGCCGAACGTCAGGGTCGGGCACGTGCCCTTCAGCCCGCCGACGGCCCCGGCCATCTGCACGGCCCCACCGGGTTCGTCGCCCTTGATCTGGAGCTTGCGGGCCACGATCGAGCCATCGGCCAGACGTGTGCCGACGGCGTGAATGGTCTGGCCGATCGCCAGCGCGCCGAGGGGCTGCACATCGCCCCCGCGCTGCACATCCGTGGTTGACGTCGTGGTGACTGTCGTCGTGCCGACGGTGAGCGTCAGCTGCGGCGCGGTACCGCCGATGGTGTTGAGGCGACCTTCGATCGAGGCCGACGTGTCCTGAGGCTCCGGCGTCATCGTCGGGCTGGCGACGTGAATGCGTTCGGCAAAGACCCAGGCATCGCGCTGCTGGCCCTTGACGTTGACCTGGGCGTCCGCGACGAGCGCCGAGAAGGGGAGCGCCTGATCTCCTGACCCGAAGAACGCCGTCGTCTGGTCTCCGCGGATCTCTCGGCCGTCGACCACGAACGTGAACGCCGAAGACGTCCCCGACATCGACTCCACGACGCCGTTGATCACGACGGGAATCCACGTATTGGTGTTCTGCAGGTCGATCGACACGGCGGCGATCGAGGCGCCGTCGAGGCGCCCTCTCACATGCACGCGCTGACCGATGGAGAGGGCCGTCAGCGGGATGGTCGTGCCGCCGTCGCGGATCTCGGTGTGTGGGCTCACGGTGATCGTCCGCCCGCCGACGAGCAACGTGTCGGCAGGCTGCGTGGGTGGCAGCGATTCGATACGGCCCTCGAACTCGACGAATCCGCCCGCGTTGCGCGATTCCGCCTCGACCGATGCGCCGGTCGGCGACAGCCCGATGAGGACGCTGATGGCGTCCGTCGGGGCCACCGGGTCCAGCGTGACGGCGGCATCGATGCCGGTCGCGACGAACCGGAGGCGGACGACGCCCTCGGGCACGCCTTCGATCACGAAGGCTCCGGAGGATGATACCGGGGCTGACAACGACGTGCCCACGACGGAAGCGGTCATCGACGGGAGCGCGCCGACGGTGGCCGGGGAACCCGCGAGGGCGCTGAAGGCCCGGGCGGTCGACGAGGGCGAGCCGGTCAGCGTGACGTGGCCGGCGATGGTGGCCTTGCCGGCCGCCGGTCCAGGAGCCGTGGTCGCGCTCGGTGCCGTGGGAGCATTGGTGGCCGTTCCCGAGCAACCGGCCGCGGCGACCACCGCCGCGAGCACGCCCCAGAGCCAGTGTCTCATACTCAATCCCCCGTCAGGAATGTGCGGAGTCCACATATCAGCTCGCCCTCGGCGGGTGCTGAACCGTTGGCGCACGACGTGACGTGAGCAAGAGTGGTGCCTCCGGGGTTGCGGGCCGACACGGCCAGAAAGACGACGATCCCGCGCTCCAACGCTGGCCGGAATGACCGCACGCGTATTGCGAATGCGTAAGTCCTACCCGCAGAATGTGAGTCGGCCGGCTTCGGCGGTCCGGTGGTATGCTGCGGGGCCGTGCGGGCGTTGCAGGGACGCCAGCGGCTCCGGAGGATCCCATGACTGTTCGAACGTTGGTGACTGGACTGTTGATCGCCGCGGCGCCGTGCGCCGCGCAGACGCCCCAGGCTGTTCCCGTGCCCGCCCCGGCGCCGGCCGTCGCTCCTCAGGCCCCGGCCGTTCCGTCGTGTCCCGAACTGGCGACGGCGCTCCAGGCGGTCGTCCGCAACGACATGCGGCTGCAGGACTGGGCGAATCTCGGCCGGTACCGTGACGCGAACCGCAGCGTCGGCGCGCCGGCGGCCGGCGCCCCGCGCGTGGTGTTCATGGGCGATTCGATCACCGACTCGTGGCAGCAGCCGCGTTTCGGCGGGTTCTTCCCCGGCAAGCCGTACGTCGATCGCGGCATCAGCGGCCAGACGACACCGCAGATGCTGCTTCGTTTCCGTCCGGACGTCATCGCGCTGGGCGCGAAGGTGGTCGTCATCCTCGCGGGCACGAACGACATTGCCAACAACACCGGTCCCATGACCGACGAACAGATTGAGGGGAACCTCGCGTCGATGGCCGACCTGGCGCGCGCCAACGGGATCCGCGTCGTCTTCTCGAGCATCCTGCCGGTGAGCGAATCGCACACCAGGCCTGGCGAGATCCCGCAGACGACGCGGCGGCCCATGAGCCGCATCAACGCGCTCAACGCGTGGATCAAGCAGTACGCGGCCGCCAATGGCCACACGTACCTCGACTATGTCGCGGCGATGGCGGACGCCGACGGTCTGCTGCGGCCGGACCTGAGTGAAGACGACCTGCATCCCAACGCGGCGGGCTACGCCATCATGGCGCCGCTGGCCGAGGCCGCGATCCAGGCGGCATTGAAGAAATAGTTGCATCCCGTCCGGCCGTCCCTGCGGCAACCGCGTCCAACGGGATGTGCGCCTGTCGTGGACTGTCGTCGTGATCGTGCTCGCGCTGCCGCTTCCCGCCCGGTCTCAGGAAGCGGCGGTCGCGGCGCCGCCGCCCCGTCAGACGGATGACGTGACCGACAGACGTGCGCTGGAGCGGATCCGCGCCGCTCTGGAGTCGGCGTCACCGCCTCTGAGCGAGGTCACACGGCTTGCGCGGAATCCCACGTTTCGTGTCGAGGTCGTCGGCCGCAGGTTCAACCAGATCACCTTCGCCGAGACGCTGCGTCAGGAGTGGCAACCCGTGCAGCCCGGCCTCTTCTACCACAACGAACTCGTCTATCGGTTCACCCCGCCGCAGGCTCGGCCGTACGGCGCGTTCACGGGGCCCGAACTCGTGCAGGTCGCGGCCTCCTCCCTTGCCAACGCCCTGCTGGTCAAGGCGGTCGTCCTGGGCAGCCGGGCCGTCAGAGCGGGCGTCCGTCACGTGCAGGCCACGCGGGTCAATCGCGAGATCGACAGGGCCCTGGCCGAGATCGACGCTCGTCGGCGCGCGCAGGAATCGGCGGGAGCGGTTCGGCAGCCCGTGACCCGACAGAAGCTCCCGTCCGCTTGACACCGTCCGTCTGTCGCTCGATACTCCCGGCACCGGCCTCCCGCGCCAGCGGGACGAACCGGCCGTGTCATATCCGGGAGGTCTCATGAGAAGGAACGTGATCCTGCTGGCCGGCGCCCTGATCGTCGCGGGCGCGGCGGTGAGTGCGCAGATGACGCCGTGGATGCAGTGGACGCTGCTGCCGCGCGTGCAGATGGCAGAAATCGTCGGCGAAGCGTCGGGTGAGAATGCCTGGAAGATGGTCATGGAGACCGGCGGCTACGACAAGGATCGTACGCCGGCCGAGTTCAACGGCCTGTTCTACGAGACGCAGTTCTACCTGGATCGGCTCAAAGCCTACCAGTTGCCCGGCGTCGAAGTGGTGAAGTTCCCGGGCGGGCAGACCTGGGACGCGGTCAAGGGCGAACTGTGGGAAGTGTCGCCGATGCGCCAGAAGCTGGCGTCGTATCGCGACATGGCGGCGATGCTCGCCACGGGCAGCACCACGGGCAAGGCCACGGGTGAACTCGTCTGGGTGGGCGCGGGCCGTCCCGCGGACTTCACCGGCAAGGACGTGACGGGCAAGATCGCGGTCACCGAGGGGGCGGCGGGCAGCGTGCACCAGGCGGCATGCGTCGAACGGGGCGCCCTGGGCGTCATCTCCATCCAGGGGACGCGGCCGCTCTTCGACCCGCTCCAGATCGGGTGGGCGAACGTGCGCGGGACGGCCGACAAGCCCGCGAAGTTCGCGTTCCAGATCCCACCGCGCGACGGTGAGTACCTCAAGCGCCGCCTGCTCAACGGCGAGAAGATCACGGTCAGCGCCGACGTCGAAACGGCCATGCGGCCGTACACGATCCAGGACCTCGTCTGGCACATCCCGGGCACGGACCCGGCGGCCGAAGAAGTCATCATCTCCGCGCACCTCTTCGAAGGCTACGTGAAGCAGGGCGGGAACGACGACATCTCCGGCAGCGCCACGGTGGTCGAAGTCGGCCGCACGCTCAACACCCTCATCAACGAGGGCCGGCTGCCGCGCCCGCGGCGCACGATTCGTTTCATCATCGGTCCCGAGTTCTCCGGTACGGGCCCGTGGGTGAAGGCCAACAAGGCCCTCATGGCGAAGACCTTGTGCAACATCAACCTCGACATGGTGGGCTTGCTGCTGAGCAAGAGCCAGTCGTTCATGTGCCTGATGCGGACCACGTACGGCAACCCGCACTACATCAACGACGTGATGGAGAACTACTACCGGTACGTGGGCGAGGGCAACCGCGAGCGTATCCAGAACCGCAGCACGGCGTACCCGGTGCTCGAGCGGATCGTCGCGCCGTCCGGCGCCGACGAACCGTTCTACTACAGCATCGAGACGCACTACGGCGCGTCCGACCACGAGGTCTTCAACGACTGGGGCGTCCAGGTACCGGGCATCATGATGATCGACTGGCCCGACCGCTGGTACCACACGTCCGGTGACCACGTGGACAAGACCGACCCGACGCAGCTGAAGCGCGTGACGGCCATCGCGGCCGCGGCGGCGTACACGATTGCGAACGCGGACGACACGATGGCGATGAAGATCGCCAGCGAGGTGGCGGGCAACGGGGCGCAGCGCATCGGCCACCAGCTCGCGCGAGGCATCGTCGAACTCGACGCCGCGACGGCTGCGACCGTCGCGGCCGCGTACCAGGGCGCGCGCGGGCACATCGAGGCGGCGGTCATCAACGAGAAGGACACGCTCGACACCGTCAACGAACTCGCGGTCAACAAGGCGGCCGTGTCGGCCCACGTGCAGGCGCTGCAGAAGTCGATGGACGCGGCCGGCGCGGCTCAGCTCGCCGCGATTGACGCGCACATGAGGGCCACGGTGGCGCGGCTGAACGTCCCGCCCGTGGTCGTGAAGCCGACCGAACTCGAGGCCAGAGCCGCGCTCGTCGTGCCGAAGCAGACGGCCAAGGTGACGGCCGAGGGTTACCAGGGATACCGGCAGTACCTGCCGGCGGCCGAACTGGCGAAGTTCCGGGGGCTGGATACCGCCGAACTCGGACGCCTCGTCAACGGGCGGCACAGCGTGCTCGACATGAAGAAGATGCTCGAGGCGCAGGCGCCTGTGAAAGCCGACCTGCAGCTGATGCTGGACTACATGGACGTACTGGCCAAGGCGGGGCTCGTCGAGATCCCGCCGCCCGCGCCGGTCAAGGCCGCGAAGGGGAAGAAGAAATAAGGACCCGGCGGGTCGGGGGGCTTACTCCTCGACCCGCCGTACCGCTTTGACGAAGTACTGTGTTTCGCCGAAGAACGTCGTCGGCACGCCGACGTGCTGGTCGTAACTCAGCGCGACCTTCTGGCCCATCGTCGCATTGATCTGCTGCGCGACGTTGTCGTCCGGCACGGTGAAGTAGAACTTCTCCGGTGTCGTGCCCGGCAGCGACACCATGGCCAGTTCGCCTTCCCACGTCTTGCTGATGATGCCCTTCTTCGAGAACTTCTGCACGAAACCCGCGCGTTCGCCGCTCGAGTACTTCCAGGTCAGCGCCAGCCACGTGTAGACCGCAAACAGGATCACGAGCCCGAACAGGGTCAGCAGCGCGGCCCTGGCTGCCCGAGCCCCGAGGCTCCGGCGCGGTGCGGCCGCCGGGGCCGCCGGCGTCGGTGTGGTGGTCGTCATGGCCCGCCATTGTACCAGACCCCCGCGCGAGCCCGGCGCCGGGGGGCGCTTCTGCGGTATTCTTTGGCCATGCGGCGAAGCTGTCTCCTCCTGGCGTGCCTGATCCTCGTGTCGACGGCTCGCGCGGCGTCCGCGCAGTCGAGCGAGAACGTGCTGCTCATCGTGAACGAACGCTCTCCCGACTCGGTCCGCATTGGGGAACACTACGCGCGCGTCCGGGCGATCCCTGGTGCCCAGGTGTTGAGGCTGAAGCTCGACGTCACCGAGGAGATCGATCGGGCCCGTTTCATGTCGGGGCTGGCGTCGCCCATCGCGAGCTGGCTGCAGCTTCACGCCGCGCAGGATCGCATCCTCTATCTCGTGCTGACGAAGGGGGTCCCGCTGCGCGTGTCGGGCACGCCGGGTCGGGAAGGGACGGTCGCCAGCGTCGATTCCGAACTCGCGCTGCTCTACCGCCGGATGACCGGCCAGGACGTCGCGGTCGACGGACGGATCGCCAACCCGTACTTTCGAGACGGCCATCCGTCGCAGATGCCGAGGTTCAGCCACGAGGTGGCCGACATCTATCTCGTGACCAGACTGGATGGATATACGGCCGACGACGTCATCCGCCTCATCGACCGCGGCGTCGCGCCCGTCCGGCAGGGCAGGGTACTGCTCGATCAGAAGGCCGGGACGATCGATGCCGCCGGCAATGTCTGGCTGAAGTCGGCGTCGGATCGGCTGACCGCGCTCGGATTCGGGAACCGGGTCGTGCTCGACAGCACCGATCAGGTGCTGCGCAACGACAAGCAGGTGCTGGGCTACTACTCGTGGGGCTCGAACGACTGGGCGATCACCACGCGCACCTTCGATCTGGGTTTCGTGCCGGGTGCCATCGCGGGCATGTTCGTGAGCACCGACGGGCGGACGTTTCGTGAGCCTCCGGCGGACTGGAAGATCGGGACGTGGACCAACCCGTCGAGTTTCTTCGCGGGATCTCCCCAGTCGCTCGCCGGCGACCTGATCCGGCAGGGCGTAACCGGCGTGTCGGCGCACGTGGCCGAGCCGTACCTCGACGCGACGATCAGGCCTGACATCCTGTTCCCGGCCTACCTGGCCGGGTTCAACCTCGCCGAGTCCTACTACCTCGGGATGCGATTCCTCAGCTGGCAGACCGTGATCGTCGGCGACCCGTTGTGTGCGCCGTTTCCGAAGAAGGCCCTGACTCCCGCCGAGATCGACCCTGGCATCGACGCGGAGACGGAATTGCCCGCGCGGTTCTCCGCCGGGCGGCTGAAGGCACTGACGGACAAGGGGACGAAACCGGAGGCGGCCAGGCTCATGCTTCGGGCCGAGGCGCGGTCGGCCGCCGGCAACCGCGCCGGCGCGCGCGAAGCGCTGGAGGCGGCCACCGCGCTGGACACGACGCTCGTGGCGGCCCATCTCACGCTGGCGGCGGAGTTCGAAGCTCAGAAGGACTACGACCAGGCCGTCGACCGCTATCGCAAGGTGCTCGCGACCGCCCCCAACGATCCGATCGCGCTCAACAACCTCGCCTACGCCCTGGCGGTGCACCAGAAGAAGGCCGCCGAAGCCCTGCCGCTGGCCGAGCAGGCCATGCGCGTCACGGGCGGGCGCAGTGTCGAGATTGCCGATACCTACGCCTGGGTGTTGCACCTCGTCGGCCGCGACAAGGAAGCGGCGGACGTCCTCTCCCGTATCGTCGCCGTCGTCCAGGATCGCGCGCTGCTCAGACTGCATGCGGCCGTGGTCTTTGCGGCCGTAGACAAGACGGCCGAGGCGGCGGTGGAACTGAAGGAAGCGTTGCGCCTCGACCCATCGCTCGAACAGACCGACGAGGTTCGCGCGCTGCGCGCGAAGCTCAAGTAGCACGCCGGACCACTCAGAGGCCCCCATGCTCCTCATCGCGCGCCTGCTGCTGGGTGTCGCCGCCCTCTGCACGTTGCTGCTGGTCCCGACCTTCTTCGAACTGCGCCCGGTCTCCGGACCGGACGCGATGGGGCTCGTCGTCATCCTGGCTGTGATGGCCGCGCGCTGGGGCAGCCTGGCCATCGTGTGGGCGATTGCGGCCCGCCTCGGGCGTGTGCCCTGGCTGGCGCCAGACAGACTTCGGCAGGCGGCCGGCATGCTGGCCCTGCATGCGGCCGCCGGAGGCGCTTCGTTCGGTTCGGTGGTCCTCGTGACGGGTCCCGACAGCGAGGCGGTGCGTGTGTGGGCCGCGCTGTTCCTGCTGGCCATTCCGCTGGTGAGCCTGACGGCCGCTGCGGCGGCGCTCACCTCGCACTGGGACCGCCTGCCTGCGCGACCCGTCAGGATCGCGGCCCTCGTCATCACCGGTCTTGTCGTGTGGGGCGGCGTGTCGATGTGGCTGACCGACCGGGCGCGGACGTCGAGCGCCCAGGCGCAGGTCGAGGCGGCCCTCCAGGAACGCCAGCGCCTGCTCGACGCGCGCCTCGCCGAGCTTCGGGCGGCGGGTGCCGCCGCTCCATTCCCGGAGCTGCTGCGATGGGTCGACGTGAACGACGGGAAGGTCCTCGACGAAGCCGTGCGACTCATCCGCGCCAGGCCGACGCTGATGGGCGACCTGGCGTCGATGCTCGCAGGGCCCGAAGCCGTGCGGGCGCTCCGCTTCATTCACTTGTGGATGCCGGGGGCTCCGGCCGAGCTTGCTCCGCCCGCTCGCGACGCCGTGGCCGCATGGGCGGCGTCGCTGTCGCTCCGGCAGCAAGAGATCACCCAGGCGTGCGAGTCGGTCGTCGCGGTCGCGACCGGGTTCGAGTCGACCGGCGTGGACTTCACGTCGCCGATGCGAGAAGCGCTCCGGCACCTCGACGCGCACGCGCTGCCCGAGGAACGTCAGGTCGACGATGCCACGCAGCCGTGCCGGGACTACCTGCGGACCTGGCTCGACGGGCGGCGGTAGCGGCACCACGAGTGGCGGGCCGTTCGCCTATTTCTCGACGGCGAGGAGTTCCCGCCGCCATTCCGCGGCCAGTTCGGGCAGGTCGGACTCGAGTTGATCGGAGAATCGTAAGCCAAGGTTCTTCGTGAGGCCCCGCGCGCTGATCGCGACGTAGCGGGCCGGCTCGAACCCGGGGTTGAAGTGCTGGTGATACCAGTACGTGGGCGGGACGAACAGCGTGCCGTCGTCCCAGTCCACCCGAATCCGCTTGTCGTACCCGCCGTCGGGCCACGTGACGGAGTAGCCGCGCCCGGACAACAGCAGGATGAACGCGTCGCTGCTGTGCCGGTGCGCCTTCTTGTGGCGGCCGGCCGGGATCTCCGACGCGTGCGCGGACAGCATGGTGTTGCCGAACATCTCCCAGCTCACGTTCGTGGCGCCAGGGCCGCGATGTTCGTTCGGTTCGAGCGGCCAGGCGAGCGCGTCGGGCACGAGATCGACCGCCGTGGACCACACGCCCGTGCGGGTTGCATCGAGCCGCGGTCCCGTCGTGGGAAGCCGATCGTCGAAGCCGAAGGAATTGGAGAAGATGAACGGTTCGCTGTCCGTGGCGTTGATGACGAACGGGAAACTCGTGACCGCCAGCAGCCGGAGCGGCGCGGCGCCGCGATTGACGAGGCGGTAAGGGGTATTGAGCGGGACCGACGACAGGCTGCGTTCCGACCAGTCGAGCCGGATCGGCGGGCGCCCCTCCGGCTCGAGAACCGTCTGCCCCGAGCCCGTCAGGATGTAGAGGCCCATCTCGAACACGTGCCGCCGCCTGGGCGTCGACCCGCCTGGCGGCAGCTCGAGGATGAGCGCGTCCGTCATCTGATAGTCCGCCAGCCGCACGTACAGCCCGGTGACGCCTTCGCCCATCGCCGGCCACGGGCGCAGCGCCACACCGCGGACGTCACGGATGAGGATCCCCTCGAAGAGCGGAAGCTCCGGCGCCGTCCGTTCCAGCCAGCAATCGTACGGGCTGCGCTCCGGGATGGCCCGGAGCGAGTCCCCGACGGGTTCCTGGTTCTGCCAACGCCAGGCCGTGTCGAACGCCCGGCGCAGCAGGCGCCTGAGGGGGGCAGGATTCACGGGTACTGTCAGTTCTGGCGCCGGAAGTAGATGACGTTCTCCGAGTCGCCCTTGCGCCGAGCCGTGAATCCCCACGACTCGCGCGTGACCTTGAATTCCGCATCGCCCAGGAACAGGCGATCCGCGTCGGCGGTGTAGCCCGTCACCGACTGCTCGTTGGCCGATCCCTTCACCGAACCGTCGCGCGCGACCTCGATGGTGAACGTGACGTCTTCCTTCGGGTTGAATCCCCGGAACGTGCCACGCATCCAGTCGGGCGCGCCAATGGCATCCGAACCCTTCGGCTTGTCCTTGCCGGCCAGGATGGCCGCCAGGATGGCCGCGCCGGCAATGGCGCCGATGGCCACCGCGCCTCCGGTCGACACGCCGCCGCCGTCCCGACCGACACGGAACTCGGCCCGGCAACCGTCTTCGACCCAGATCGCACGCCGGTCGTACCCCCACGTCCGCCACTGGTAGCAGCGATGCCTCGAGAACTCGCGCACGAGTTCGACCCGACCGTCCGTATCGACCCGGCACTCTCGGTACCGGCCGTTGTAGCTTTCGCAGCGAACGTAGCGTTCTCCGGCTTCGACCGGGAGCGCGGGAACGAGAAGGGCGCCGATGAGGACGCCTGCGACGAGTGAACGTGCCGTCATGGCAGCAGTATAGCCCCGACTTGAGGTCAGCGTCCCGCCCACCGGCCTTCGAGGCCGGCCAGTGAGATCTCGAGCGCGGCAAGGGCATCGCGCGCCTGCGACGTCGGCTTCGCGTCCGCCTGCTGCAGCACGTTCAGGAGATACAGCAGCTTCTCCTGCAGGCCCGTGACCGTCTCTTCCGCGACCGGCACGGCGACGATGAACTCGTACAGCACGTCGGGGTCGCCGGGGTCACCTTCGCCCCGGAGCGCCGTCCACGCGGCCTTCCGCGCGGCGTCAGCGCCGGGTCCCGCCAGCGCCGCGTCGATGGACGAGCGCAGCGCCTGTGCCTTCAGGTAGGCGCGGTAGCAGGCCATCGACAGGTCGGTGTGCGCCTGTAGATCGGCGGCGGTGATCGAGACGCGCGGGTCCATCCGGACGTCGAGCGGACGTTCGACGACCGATCCGTCCACCGTCAGCCGAACCGTATAGCGCCCCGGGTGCACGAAAGGCCCGTTCGGGCCGCTCGGCGTGTTCCGGTGAACGGCGGCAATCGCGTATCCTCGCTGCGCGCCGGGAGGCGGCGCGTGTCGAAGATCCCAGACGACGCGGTGATGCCCCGGGGCCGTCGACACGGTCTGGTCGGGCCGGAACCAGTACGACGGATACGGCAAGGTTGCCGGGTCGATTCGCGCCGGAGCCTCGCCGCTGGCGAACCGCCGGACGAGCGCCCCCGCCGCATCGACGATCTCGATCTGCACCGCCCCCGCGGGACGCGAGAGGGCGTAGTCGAGGATCGCGCCATCCGGCGGGTTCTGGCCGGTTGGCTCTTCAGGCGGCAGCGGCGTGTCCGAGAACATGTTCCACCGCACGCGCGTCGCGCGGGGCGGAGAGAACAGGAACGCGCGCTCGCCCCTGGCAGCGGCCGCCAGCTCCCGCAGCGGTGCCAGGTTGTCGAGAATCCAGATCGACCGTCCATGCGTGCCGACGATGAGATCGTGTTCGTGCACGATGAGGTCACGCACCGACGTCGCCGGCATGTTCAGCCGCAGCGACTGCCAGTGGTTCCCATCGTCGATCGAGAAGTACACCTCCCGCTCGGTTCCGGCAAACAGCAGGCCCGGCCGCACGGGGTCCTCGCGCACGACGTTGACCGGTCCCGACTCCGGCAGCCCGTTGACGATGCGGGTCCACGTGGTTCCGCCGTCGTGCGTGCGATAGATGTGCGGTCGCATGTCGTCGCGGCGGATCGCGTTGATGGCCGCGTACGCCGTGGCCGCGTCGCCGTGCCCGGCGTCGAGCTGCGAGACCTTGTCCCACGGGCGGAGCGCCGGCGGCGTGACGTTGGCCCAGTTGGCGCCGCTGTCCCGCGTCACGTGAATCAGCCCGTCGTCGGTCCCGGCCCAGATCGTCGCCACGTCCATCGGAGACGGCGCCACCGCGTAGATTACGCCGCGGCGCGGCATGGTCTCCAGTGCCGGCGTGCGATACGTGCCGACGCTGTCCGGTACGCCGGGCCGTTCCCTCGACAGGTCGGGGCTGACGATGTCCCACCGATCGCCGCCGGTCGTCGTCTTCCAGAGCACGTTGGTTGCGAAGAACAGCGTCTTCGGGTCCGCAGGATGGAAGAGCAGGGGCATCGTCCGCAGGATTCGGTACTCGCCCGACCGCAAGGTTTCCGGCGCGACGTTCTGCGACTGGCCGGTCTTCCGATTGAAGCGCTGCACGCGGCCGCCGTAGACGATGTCGGGATTGAGCGGATCCGGGGCGACGTACGCGTACTCGTCGGCGCCGACGCCCATCCAGTCGCGGAACGAGATCTGCCCGCCGTTGCCCCGGCTGGCGATCCCGATCGCGCCGCTTTCCTGCTGGCCGCCGTAGACCCAGTACGGGAACTGGCGGTCCGCGGAGACGTGGTAGAGCTGCGCCGTCGGCTGGTTGTACCAGGAACTCCACGTCCGCCCGCCATTCACGGTGATCGTGGCGCCCTGATCGGCGGTGAGCAGCATGATGTCGGGCTGCAACGGATTGATCCACAGCCGCTGCGGATCGTCTCCGCCCGGCGCGCCCTTGATGCAGGTCCAGGTCTTCCCGCCGTCATCGGACCGGTACTCCGCGGTGCCCGCGGCGAAGATCACGTCGGCATTCGTCGGATGCACTTCCAGATCGACGCCGAGCCTCCGGTCGGCGCTGACCCGCGTCCACGTCCCGCCAGCGTCGTCCGAGCGGTAGAACCCGGAGTTCGAGCGCCCGCCCACGAGCGCGTAGAGCCGTCCCCGCACGCTGGGCGCCGTCGCGAAAATGATCTGACGCTCGCCGCGGCCGGTGGTCGGCAGCCCTTCCGACGACTTCCGCCACGTGGTGCCGCCGTCGTTCGAGCGGTAGAAGCCGGTGTTCGGCCCGCTGAAGCTGCCGTTCTCCCACGGACCTTCACGGTGCTCCCACAGCGCCGCGTACACGGTGTTCGGATCCTGAGGATCGAGTTCCACCTGCGATGCGCCGGTGTTGCGATCGACGAACAGCACCTTCTCCCACGTGCGGCCGCCGTTGGTCGTGCGAAAGACGCCCCGTTCGTCGTTGGGGCCGTACGGATGGCCCATCCCGGCGACGAAGACGATGTCCGGGTTGGTGGGGTGGATGGCGAGGCGCCCGACCTGCTGGACGTCGGGGAGGCCGACGTGCGCCCACGTGCGACCGCCGTCGGTCGACTTGAAGATGCCGTCGCCGACGCCAAGGTCGGGCCGGTGCAGGCCCTCGCCCGTGCCGACGTAGATCACATCCGGATGCGTCGGCGAGACCACCACGTCGCCAATCGAGCCGGTCGGCGCGTCGTCGAAGATCGGGGTCCACGTCCGCCCGAAGTCGTCGGTCTTCCAGACGCCGCCGCTGTGGACGCCCATGAAGAAGACGCCTGGGCGGGTTGGGATGCCGGCGGCCGCGACGGTGCGGCTGGCGCGGTGCGGTCCGATGACCCGGTAGCGGAGTTCCTGGTACAACGACGGATCGACGGCGCGGCCTGGCGCGGGCTGCGCGGAGACGGGCGCAACGCCCGTGACGATCAGCAGGCTGGTCAACAGGGTGCCGAACCGCATTCGGAGACTCCTCGTGGTTTCGTTGCGAGTCAGTGCCGGTCGGCCGCGTCGAGGAACGCCGGCCGTTCGCCGGTCAGTTCCCAGGTCACGAGCGACATCGGGATCAAGCCGGCGCGCTCGAGGTCTTCCATGAACTCGGCCAGCCGGAAGTGGTCCCCCGCCTGCTTCCGCCGAGCTGCCAGCAGTTCTTCGATTTGCATCTTGCCGATGAGGTAGCTGGTGCCGTAGGCGGGCTGCTGCAGGTACAGGTGTTGTTCGCCGCGCACCGTCGTCCCGTCCATCCGCAGCCACCCGCGCGGCGTGTGATCGACGGCGTACTGGGCGGCCTGTTCCAGCGTGACCTGGTTGGCGTGCATCCCGAGGTCGCCGGCCGCGCGTGCGGCGCGCTGCGCCACGAGCACGTAGATGAGTTCGCGCGATCGCGGGCGGGCGTCGAACATACCGGCCTGCAGCATCATTTCTTCCCATCCCGTTGCCAGGCCTTCGGTCCGCGTGTCGAAGATGTTGTAGAGGAGCGGCTGCCGGCGAATCGGGCTCGCGTGGGGCATGGCCGCCATCCGCGCGAGATCGAACCAGTGGTAGCCGTGCGTGCGCATCACCATGGGATCGCGGTAGTCGATCTCGGTGAAGAACTCCCGGGGGCCCGGCCGGAAGCGGCCGATGCGGGCGCTGAGCGCGGGCCCCATGAAGTCGCGCACGATCAGCAGTTCGTGGTCCTTCAGGAAGGTCATGTAGTCGGCCACGGCGGCCGGGAACCGCGCCGCGTGGTCGTCGGCCGACACGATGGGCTCCAGCGGAGGCAGGTCGCGGTTGCGTTGTTCTTCGAGCGCCAGGAACGTGTGCGCCCGGCCCAGTTCGCGCTGCAGCAGGATGCGCTGATCCTGCCAGGTGTACGGCACCAGGTGCACGTGTTTCAGGTACCAGTCGTAGTGCTCGACGCCAATGCCGGATGGCCCCGTCTTCGAGGGCGCCCGCGACTCGAGCCACTCGACGAACGTGTCCGTCGCGGCCTTCGCCTCGGCCACGGACACGCGGAGCGCCGGCGTCGAGCCGTCGAGCCGTGCGGCCAGATTCGCCAGATCGCGGCCCTGGTCGCGCATGGCCTCGATCCCGTAGAACCAGAGATCGCGGCCGTTGCCCACCAGGTTCCCGCGGGCCTGGCTCAGCAGGGGCGGGATGCGGCGGAGCCCGTCGTCGATTTCGGCGGCGGCCGTCGCGGACAGCGGGAACCGGTAGCGCCACAATTCGACCGCGCCCCAGGCCAGGGGGCCTTCGCGCGCGGGCTGGTCGCTCTGCGCCGGGAAGACGGTGACGTAGAACGCCGGGTTGTTGGCCCACGGCCGGAGCACCCGGTGATCGAAGTCGAGCCCGTTCATCTCCGCCCGCACGATGTGCCAGTCCACCTGTTGCGGTACGGGCCAGGAACGGGGACCGATGGCCTGCAGGCGCGCCCGGTAGGCCGCCAGGGACCGGTACTGCACGGCCATCGCGGCCGACGTGTAATCCGGCACGCCGTGAATCCGGACGGGCTGCTGGAAGGCCCGCCATTCGGTGAACAGCGAGACCAGGTCCTGGTAGCGGCTGGATGTGCCCGGCCGGGGTTGCGAACACCCGGCCAGGGCCGCGGCGATGAGGCACGAGACCATCGGTCCCCGCCAACGACGACGAATCGGCCATTCACGCACGAGGCGGCCCTCCCCGTCCGGGATTCACGGACTCCGATGGACGAGCGCGCTACGCGCCGCGCCCGCCGCGCAGTTGTTCGAGATCGATCATCTGCTCGATGGCGCGCAGCGTGAGCTCCGCCTTGTCGAGTTCGCGGAGGCGCGACCACGCGCGGCGCAGCTCGCGTGACAGCCCGTCGTCGAGCGTCCGCAGCCAGCCTTCGATCCGGAGATCGACGAACTCCCGCTTCTCCTCGATGGTCAACTCGCGCGCCAGCAGGAGGCGTGCGGCGTCGTCCACGTCCACGAGCGTCTGCAGGACCGCCCAGCGCTCGCCGGGTCGTTCCGCGCAGATGGCGGCAAACGCGCCGCTGCTGGTGTCGCGGATGAGCTCGCTTTCGCGGGTGGCCGGACTTTCGTGTTCCTTGGTTTCGTCCCAGCTGTCCGAATCCTCGGCCATGTACCGAAGGTAGAGCATCGAGAAGAGACAGGTCGGCGCCACCAGCTCCGAGCGGACGCGGACGTCGGCCCAGATGGCGGCGGCCGCCCGCAGGCAGGCGCGGGCGGTCGTCTCGGCGAAACCGTCGCCGAAGACGAGGGCGACCGACTCCTGCACGAAGAACGGCAACTCGCTCGCGAGGATCTCGCGGTAGCCGGGCACGTGCCGGGCGAGGAGCACGGCCGCGCGTTTGTCGAGGGCGCCGAGGTCGCTCACGACGGCCGGGAGCCCGAGCGTGGTGCAGCCGAGGTTGTAGTTGATCGCGCGCGGCAGCGTGACGCCTTCGGGCCACGCGTCGCGCAGGTCGCGGTTGTCGGGCAACACGCGGCCGCCGCCCCATTCTTCCGGGTACTCGGGAATCGAGCGGCCGTAGTTGACCGAGCCCGTCGCGCGGATGCGGACTCGCGTCTGCGGGACGAGGCCGCCGAACGGGGCGAGCAGCGGCGCGATCCGCAGCAACGTCGCCGTGTGGGCCGCGACGCCGTCCCGGAGCAGATCGGCGAGCGCCTCGCGGTCGGCGGCGTTGACGACCGGCATCGTCCGCTTGGCCGCGAACGTGTCGCGGAACAGCTCCGCCAGGCGCGTGGCCTCGGCGGGCGCATCGGCGCGGATGCCCTGCATGGTCACGCCGTCGGCCTTGGCGAACTGGGCGACCACGCCTTCGTGGGCGGGATCGAATCCCCCCCGGAACCCGGCGCGGCCAGCCCCGATGAGGAACGACAGCGCGGGCGCGGGTTCCCCGGCGCGGGCGGCGTGGGGCGCGAGCCGGCGTTCGGCGTCCTCGCGCTGCGCCATCATCAGCGTGTACGCCGAGTCGGTGGCGATCTTGCCGCTCTGCTCGGCCGTGTCCGACATGGCGACGAAGACGCGGACGCGCGCGGCCGACCGATCGAACCGGGTGCAGAACACGCCAGGCGTCGGTACGCCCTCGAGGCCGCGGTTCCGTTCGAGCGCGGTGTAGAAGCTTTCGAGCAGATCGCCGAGGTGCGACAACGCGCCGACGTTTTCGACGAGCGGCACGAGCCGGACCTTCGACGCCCTCGCGATGAGATCGGCCCGGCGATCGATCGGAATCCGGCTCGACAGATACGCGTCCACCCGGTCGGGCAGGCCGCTGAACAGCCCCTCGACGGCCTGGAGGTACAACGTGCCAATCTTGACCAGCGCGCCGACATCGGAGCGGGAGTTGACCTGCGGAATGCTCAGTTCGTGGATCGCGTTTTGCGCCGGGCCGAGGCCCAGGCGTTCGGCGGCCAGCAGGAAGAGGATATTGGCCCGGCCGATGGCCGCGAGGATCTTGGAGATCTTTTCTTCGTCCTGTTCGAGCCACGGGTTGGGGACGCGGAAGAGCAGATGCCGATCCTGGCCGGGTACGATGCCGTGGCGGAGCAGCGCCAGGACGATCTTCTCGGGCAGTTCGAGCCACTCGGGGCTGATCTGGCGCCCTTCGAAATCGACGAGCACTTCGTTGCAGGACCCGAGCAGGTCCGCGATGGTCTCGTCGAACTCCAGCCTGGCGTCGACGAGCGGGTTCCACTCGAGGTAGTCGAGGGCGAGTTCGGCGCGGTGCGGTGCGTCCTCGGGGGCCGACTGCAGCGCTCGCGCCAGCTGCGCCGCGCGATGGGCCGTCGAGTCGGGGTGTTTCGTGCCCGTGAGCCTCGGCGAATCGGGCCAGGGCGTGATGCGGCCCGTCTCGCGGGCCCGGGCGAACGCGGCGGCGTCGAGATCGTCGAAGGCCGAATACCCGTCGACGGTGCACGCGCTCGCCCAGACCCGATCTTCGGCCGTCGGGGCGGCGGCCGACTCGCGGGCCAGCGGAGCGCTGGAACCCAGGCGGCCCTGCTGTTCGATCCGCGTCTTCACGCGGCTGATGAACACACCAAGTTCGCTGACGTCCTTCGACCCGTACGAGAGCCGCTGCCAGGTGCCGAACCGCGCGGGATCGTGGCCCGCGAACGCGGTGAACGGAATGCCGCCGACGCCGGCCGTCAGCAGGAAGTCGAACGCGTCTTCCGCGGTGCGCACCGTCGCGCGTTCGCGCAGGCCGTGGCGCAGGCGTTCGAACGTCTCGCCGACCAGCCCGGGAAACGCGAGCGGTGCGTAGAAGGTTCCGCCGAAGTCGGTCCGCTCGATGCCGAGCGGCGCGATCCCGTCGGCCGCCTGGGCGATGAAGTCGCGCCGTTCGCGCATGTACGGGGACGGCTGCCGGATGGCGGCCAGCGGGCTCTGGAGCGCGGCCAGCGCCCAGTCCTGCGCGAGCGTCGACGGCGTGGCGACGAGCCACGCCGACAGGTTGGCAATGATCTCCCGGGCCTTCACGCCGTGTGCCTGCACCTGGTCCGACATCACGAGCCAGCAGGCGCGCGCGCCGGTGGACGCGCCGAACATGTCCATCTTCGAGAGCCCCGACAGGGTCACCACCCAGTCGCGCCACTCGGGATTCGCGAAGGCCGGGTTGATGAACCCGCCGACGTAGTCGAGACGCTGGTAGACGGAGTCGTAGAGCACGAACGCCCGGTGGCGCACCGCGATGTCGACCAGCCGCTCGACCAGGTCCCGGGGATACACCCGTCCCGTCGGGTTGTGGGGATTGTTGAGGATGACCGACGAGATGCCGCCGGCCGACAGCAGGCGGTCGAGTTCGTCGGGGTCCGGCAGGAAGTGCGGCGGCGTCGTCGGGAGCTCGACGAGGCGTTTGCCCGCCCGATCGACGAACCAGTCGTATTCCCAACTCGGCCGGGGCACGACGACGCCTGAGCCGTCGGGCCCGAGCACCTCGAGCACCATGGCGAGCCCCGAGCGTGTGCCCGGTGTGAACAGCACTTCGTCCGGCAGGAACCGGACGTCCGTGGCGGGGTAGTCGAGACGGCCGTCCCGATTGAAGAACTCCGCGATCTCGCTGCGCACGTCCATCCGGCCGACGGCCGGCCCGTAACTGTGCACGGTATTGCGCGTGATTCGCTGCGCCGCGCGGACGACTTCGGGATGGGGCGCGAAGTCGGCGTTCTTGTAGTCGCCCTGCGTCAGGTCGAGGGCGCCCTCCTGCTGGACGCGGCGGGAAAACGCGCGGACGAGCGGTTCGGGCGTCGACAGGGCGCGGTGAGACAGGGCGAGCGCGGGCGCGGCGCCGCGCGCAGGAAGAGCAGATGTCGTTGGTTCCACCGGGTAATTATATCGAGTGAGGCGCCCGTCTACGCCAGCGTTCGAGGGGCGTGCGAAAGGGGACTCAGCTGTCGCCGATCAGCTGGGCTGCCCAGCGGCGCCAGAGGGGCATCCGGGACCATCGCTGGTGGACGAACCACTCCGCCTCGGCATTCTGGCCCATCGACCGCCAGAACCGCTCGAGATCGCGGTAACGGGCGTCGTGGTCGCAGCCGAGGAACCACTCGAGTTTCTGGAGATCGATCGGGCAGAGCCGCAGGGGCCGGCGTTCGCTTTCGTCGAGGCCTGCGGAGCCGTTCATCAGGCAGCGGAAGTGGACGCAGTGCTGGATGCCGGCCATGTGGCCGATCTCGTGGGCGACCACGCGACAGCATCGGGCGCGGAAGGCTCGCTGCATGTCGGGAAGGGGGTCGCGGCAATACGGGCGTCCGTACCGCGCGAAGCTGCAGACGGCGACATGATGCGTGGCCGACGCCTCGCCAAATGCGAAGGTCACGACCGGGTTCGGGAACAGGTCGTAGGCGGTCAGTCCGACGACGCAGAACGCGTCGTCCGGCTTGGCCTCGTACAGCGCCCGCAGAATGCTGCCCGTGTGCACCTGCGCCTCGCCCGACTCGGGACCCTTCCGGCGGACCAGCGCGGCGTCGTCGATCGCCAGGGGTGACTGAAAGCGGACCGGCAGCTGGAAGAACGCGTGGATGAACTGGCCAAGGACGTTCAGGCAGTCGCGGGCCGCGCCTTCCGGCAGGTTGACCAGGCGAATATCGATGTGACGCGCGCGCGGGTCGATGGGTGTCGCGGCGGAGAGGTACTCGTCGAGCGACTGCCCTGGCTCTTCGTGCAAGGCCAGCCACTCGCCGCGTTGCGGCGGCGGCAGCGTCTCGAATCCGTCGTGCCAGCCCAGTTCGCGCATACTCAACCGTCCAGGTGGGCTGCACGAATGTTGCCAGTCCCCCTGGCGGGATTCGCCCGCAATTCCACACGGCGCGCATGCGTACGAACGACATGCAGGATTTCGTAGTGAAAGACTGGGTTTCAACGTGTGATCCACGCTGCCGTCAGGGTGTATCCTCGTGTCGCAGAGTCGACACGCCCCCGGGGAACGGGCGCGCACCCCAGCCCGGCGCAATCCATGCCTGTTGACCGTGATCCGCCCCATCCCGCCGCGCCGGATGTCCGCCTTGGTGATGCCCAGATCAACTTCCACGGGCAGCGCGCCCTCGTCGTCGGTGCCGGTGCCGTCGGAATGCTCAGGCGCGAACTCGTTGCGGCGCTCGGCCCCGTCGAGGCGCGCCGGCGCCTGACGCGGTTTGGCTTCGCCCACGGGTTTCTCGACGCTCTGGCGCTGCGCGACGAATTCGCCTGGCACGACCCGCTGGACGGCATTCGCCTGGGCGCGCAGTTGCACGCCGTCGAGGGCATGGTGCGCCCCGAACTCCTCGAACTGATCGGACCGCCGGAGGCTCCGTTTGCCGCCAAGGTCCTCTGGCGGGATTCGTTCGAGGCCGAACAGCGACGGCGTGACGCCGGACCGGCGCCCGGGCCGCAGTGCTGGATGCTCGAGGGATACGCCAGCGGTTTTGCGAGCGCCTGCCTGGATCGCGAAGTCTCGTTCCGCGAGACGTCGTGCGCCGCCGTCGAAGGCGACCGGTGCGTCGCCGTGGGGCGGGATGCCGAAGGCTGGGCGCGCGCCGGGCAGCCGATCACGGACGCGGAGACACGCGCGGATCTGATGGTCGAACTGCGGCGCTGGCACGAGGGGGGCGCCGCGCGGGACGAGCGTGCGACGGACTGGCGCGGCTGGCCTGGGGCCTGGCCCGAGTCCGGCGAGTCGGTGCGCGAGCGCGTCGAGCGATGGGCCGATCATGCGGGTCTCGTGCTCGTCAGCCCGGAGTTGCGCAAGGCCTGGGAACTCGGCGCCCGGGTGGCCCCGACGGACGCGAGCGTGCTCGTCTGCGGCGAAAGCGGCACGGGCAAGGAGTCGCTCGTCCGGCTCATCCACGAACACAGCGCCAGGGCGGCACAGTTGCTGGTGTCGGTGAACTGCGCGGCCATGACGGATACGTTGCTCGAGTCGGAACTCTTCGGCCACGTGCGCGGAGCGTTCACCGATGCCATCCGCGATCGGGCCGGCCTCTTCGAGACCGCCCGTTCCGGCACGTTGTTCCTCGACGAGGTTGGCGAGATGTCGCCGGCGCTGCAGGCGAAGCTGCTGCGCGCGCTGGAAGGGCACGAGATCAGGCCGGTGGGCAGCGACACGGGCGTGACGGCCACGCCGCGGATCATTGCCGCGACGAATCGTGACTTGCGTGCGGCCGTTCGTGACGGGGCCTTTCGCGAGGACCTGTACTATCGCCTTGCGGGGTTCGTCATCGTCATCCCACCACTTCGAAAACGAGGCGCGGCCATTCCGGCGCTGGCGCAGTCGTTGCTGCGCCGGGCCGCCGCGAAGCTCGGGCGGGACGTTCCCACGATTGCGCCGGATGCCATGCGGGCGCTCGTGGCGTATCCCTGGCCCGGCAACGTGCGCGAACTGCAGCATGCGATCGAACACGCGCTCATCCTGTCGTCGGCGTCCCGAATCACCTCCGCCGACCTGCCCGAGGACGTGCGCGAGCCGGCCCGCGCCGGAGAGCTGCCCGAGACCTTCGACCTCGCGGCGCACGAGCGGGCGCTCATCGAGCGGGCGCTGGCCGAGTTCGGAGGGAACCGCCGCCAGGCGGCCGAGGCGCTCCGCATCAGTCCCGTGACGTTGTGGCGCCGCCTGAAGCGCCATGGAGCCCGGGCGCCGCAGAAGCGGCGCGGCTGACCCGCGCTTGTTAACACGAGCCCCCTCCCGTACGTCCTTTCCTGCGAGCGGCGGGTGTTGACCGCCCCCCGGCGGATCGATCAGCCTGATGCACACGTGACCCTTCGGACTGGACAGGCCCCTCGGCCGGACGTGGCCCTCGTACGGGCGGCCCAGCGTGGCGACGATGCCGCGTTCGCGGACCTGTACGCGCTGTTCGTGCGCATGGTGCACGGTGTCGTGCTGGCTCGCGTGCCCGCCCTCGACGCCGACGACCTCGTGCAGGACGTGTTCGCGACCGCGTTCGCGCGCATCGGGAGCGTCCGCGAACCCGAGGCGTTCCCGGGCTGGCTCGCGGCGATCGCGCGCAACCGGGCGGCGGACTACCACCGCGCGGCGCGCCCGACGGTGGAATTGAAAGACGTTCCCGGACGTGACGGCCGGGAACAGGACGAGGCCCTCGCCGTGATGGCGGCGCTGAGGGCGTTGCCCGACGCGTACCGCGAAACGCTCACGCTCCGCC
>CAZJRM010000024.1:0-4083 GCA_964547975.1 uncultured Vicinamibacterales bacterium
CCACGTTGACGGCCTTGAGGCCGAGCGACACCGCGCGCGCGAGTTCGTCGCGGGTTTTGCCGACCCCGGTGAAGACGATGTGCCCCGGCTCGAATCCCGCGCGCAGGGCCACGTCGATCTCGCCCCCCGAGTTGGCGTCGGCGTGCGCGCCGAGCCCCCGGAGGAGGCGCAGAATCGCGAGCGACGAGTTCGCCTTCAAGGCGTAGTGGATATCGTGGGGAGCCTCGGCAAACGCCGCGTCGAGCGCCCGGTAGGACACGCGAATCCGTTCGGCGCTGTAGATGTAGACGGGGGTCCCGACGGCCGCCACGATCTCGGGCACCGGCACGCCGTCGCAGTGCCACCGATCGACCTCGAAATGGAATCCAGTCACAACCTGCGGATCTTACTCCGACCGGTCGCGCGTTTGACACTCGAAAACCGGTGGAGTACGCTGCGGCCTGTTTGAGCGTAACGACGTCCTTCCCTTCCGCCCAGCCGCCGAACGAGGTCGATACCCTCATCGAGCGCTGCCTCGCCGGCGACCAGCACGCCTGGGAGGCCATCGTCCGCCTGTACTGGCGCAAGGTCTTCAACGTCGCCTACAAGTTCGTCGGCCGTCACGATGAAGCGGAAGACCTGACGCAGGACATCTTCCTGAAGGTCTTCAAGTCGCTCGGCACCTTCGATCGCCGGGCGAATTTCCAGACGTGGCTGATCAGCGTCAGCCGCAATCTGTGCATCGACCACTACCGCAGCGTCCGCAAGGAACGGGAAACCATCGACCGCCAGGTGAACGCCGACGACCTCTCTCCCGTCTCAGTGGAAGTGGGGCCGCTCGTCGCGCTCGAACGGGTGGACCTGGCGCAGCAACTGCGGAGGGCCCTCCAGGACCTGGCGCCGACGCTGAGAACGGCGGTGGTCATGCGCGATATCCAGGATTTTTCGTACCAGGAGATCGCCGTCAAGCTGGGCCTGCCCGAAGGGACCGTGAAGTCCCGGATCAACCGCGGGCGCCGCGAACTCGCCCGTCTCCTGCGTCGGCAGGGCGGGTTTTCGGATCGCCTGCCGGCGGACGCCACCGACGTCCCCGGCAGCGCGGGAGTGTGAGCCATGAATCAGAGTATCGAGCACGTCCGTGACATCGCCGTGATCCGGGTGGCCGAGAGCCGGCTGATGTACCCCCTGCTCTCGGACTTCTCGACGAGCGTCACGGCCCTCATCGCCGGCGGCACCCGCAAGATCCTCATCGACATGACGCCGGTCGTCTACGTCGACAGCGCCACCATCGGCTGCTTCATGGACCTCTACCGCCAGGCGGCGGCGGTGGGCGGCACCGTCAAGCTCAGCGGCGTGCAGAAACGCGTCGAGACGATGCTGACCATGACCGGGGCGCACAACTTCATCCAGCTCCATACCGACGAGCCGAGCGCCCTCGCGAGCTTCGGGAGCTAACTCATGCGGACCATCAAGACGACCAGCGGCGCCGAGGTTCAGCTCGATGGCGACATCCTGACCCTGATGGAGACGCTGTACCTCGAGGTGACCGCCAAGCGCGAACTGGAGCGGTCGTTCGAGGACATGATGCGGGAGATCCAGGCCCTCATCGACCAGATGGACGAACGGGAACGCCAGGTCTACCTCCTGGAAAGCCTGTTCCTCAACACGGTCACCTACGAGAACGAACGCCTCGCGGCGTACATGCGCAAGCTTGGGCGCGAGGCCGAAGCCGGGGCCGAGGCCGACTAGGCCGGCCCGGCGGCCCCATGTCCCTCAACTTCCTCGCCACACGGTTCACGTGTTCGTGGCCGTGGCAGATCCTCGTGATGCTCTGCGACGGCCGCATGGTCTGCGGCTGTTCCGATCCGTACGCGCGGCGCGTGCTCGGCGACGTGCGTACCACGAGCGTGCGGGATATCTGGACGGGGCCGACCGTCACGGCGCTGCGCGAGGACCTCAACGCCGGCGGCTCGAGGTTCTGTGGCGACTGCCCGCTCAAGCTCCCGCTGGCGAAGGACGAGGCACCGCCGCAGCGCGGCCTCGACGTCGGCCCGTATCCCGGCCGCCTCTATATCGAGTGCACCGCCGCCTGTAACATCTCGTGCCTGCAGGCCTGCTGCGCGCCCGAAACCGGCATCACGCGCACGCGCGAGGCGGGCATGCTCGACTTCGACCTGTTCACGCGCGTCATCGACGAGGCGGGGCCGTCGCTCGGGCGCATCGACTTTTTCAACTACGGCGAAGCGTTCCTCCACAAACGCGCCGTGGAGATGTGCGCCTACATCAAGGAGAAGTTCCCGCAGGTCTACCTCTACACGAGCACGAACGGCCTCGCGCTGAAGGACGACTCGGCGCGCCGCCTGGTGCATACCGGGATAGACGAGGTGACGTTCTCCATCGATGGCGCCACGCAGGCGGCCTACGAACGGTACCGTCAGCGCGGGAAGATCGACGTCGCCCTGGCCAATCTCCGCTCGATGGTCGACGAGAAACGTGCGCACGGCCGCGACGTCCCGGTCATCAACTGGCGCTACATCCTCTTCACCTGGAACGACAACGACGCGGAGATGCGGCGCGCGCGCGAACTCGCCGCGGAGATCGGCGTCGACCGACTGACCTGGGAACTGACCGATCACCCCGAGGAGGGATTCTCGCGGCGGTTCCTGCCGGGCACACCGGACCACGAACGAATCCGCCACGAGATCTGGGACGCGAACAACCTCGGCAACGCCATTCCGGGCGCCATGCCGCGCGCGCGCATCGACGTCGGACTCACGTCCGCCCTGCCCGTTGTCGCCCGCGCCGGGCAGACGGTCAGCGTTCGCACGCGCGTGCACAATCTCTCCACGCGCCCCTTCCCGAAGACCGCGAGCTACGGCCGCCGCCTCGTGCGCCTCGGCGCCCAGCTCTGCGACGCCTCGGGCACCCTCGTCAACCGCGATTACGCGCGGGCATGGCTGCCGCACACGATCGAGGGCGGGCAGCAGGCCGAGGTCGTGATCGAGATTCCCGCCCCTGCCGTCCGCGGCCGCCACCGCCTCAAATTCGACCTCGTCCTCGAAGGCGTGGACTGGTTCGAATCGTGCGGCTCCGCCACGACCACCGTCCCCTTCTGGGTCTGGTAGGCCCGCCCCCCTACTTCAGCGTGAACGTCACGGTCACCGTCATGATGACCGGCACCGGCGTCCCGTTCAGCAGCGTCGGCGTGAACGTCCACTGCCGCACCGCGTCGAGCGCCGGCTGATCGAGCAGCGGAATCGAACGGAGCACCCGGGCCTCGGTCACGCGGCCGTCGGTCCCGATGGTCGCTTCGATGATCACGATGCCTTCGACACGGGCCCGCTGGGCGATCTCCGGGTAGACCGGGCTCACATCCCTGATCTTCGCGGGCGGCTTGATGCCGGAGTACACCCGAATCGGCGCGGGCGCCGCCGGAGGTGGCGGGGGTTCGATCACCGCCAGCGACACCGCGCCGCTGCCCTCGATGGCCACCGGCAGCCCGCCGTCCACGCCGGTCCCGGCCGGCTCGACCGGAACGAGCCCGGTCTCCTCGTGCACGCCGGTGGGCGCCTCCGAGGGGGCCGCGTTCGGGTTCACCTCAGCCAGGATCGGCGTCGTCGCGGACCTCGGCTGGGGCGCAGCCGGAATCGGGGCCGGCACGACAGGGATGACTTCAGTCCACTCGACGCCGCTGCGCGCCGGCATCGGCAGCACGCCGGCAGCCATCAGCGGCACGACGATGACAATCGTCAGCACGAGGGTGTGCAGCAGGAAGGACAGCGGCAGCGTGTACCACTTGCGGCTGCCGATGCCCTGGGCGGGGCGGACGACGTCTCCGAACAGATCGCGCGGCATGATGCCCTCCTCGTGAAAGCTGCGGGTCATTCACAAGGCGCCGACTCTGGCCAGAGGTGATCGCCTACAGACTTAGACACCGGGCAGGGGAAAGGGGAGAGGGACAAGGCGATAGGGAAGAGGGAAAGGGAACAGGGATCAGGGAATAGGCGAGAGGCGGCGACGCCGTTTGCGGCGAAGGGCCGTGGCTGTGCCCGCGCGGTCCCGGCTCAAAACGCCCGCAAACGCGACCATGTCGGGGGGGAGTAT
>CAZJRM010000024.1:4093-36747 GCA_964547975.1 uncultured Vicinamibacterales bacterium
GCGACCTTGACGGGTGTTCGTCTTGCCGAGGGCTTGGGGACCCCCAACCCCAAGCGTGTCACCCCCTCACGGTCGCGTTTGCAGACTGACGCCCTCGGCGTGCTCGCAGGGCCCGCGCGAGCCCAACCACGGCCCATCGCCAAGCCGGAAGCCGCGCGCCGTAAGCCGTAAGCCGTAAGCCGTGAGCCTGTACAAAGAAAGGGCCGCGTTCTGCTCAACGCGGCCCTTCAAGCCCTCAGGAGGATGGTGGAGGGTGCGACGTCAGTTGGCTCTGACAGGCACCGCCGCCGGCACCGCGACTGCCGGCTCGGGGGCCAGTTCGACGACGGTCCACGCGTCGCGCTCTTCGAGCACGCGCTTGGCGAAGGTCGTGTGCATCGCGTGGCCGGCACGGTGCGCCACCACGTGACCGAGAATCGGGTAGCCGAGCAACGCCAGATCGCCGACGGCGTCGAGGATCTTGTGGCGCACGAATTCGTCTTCGAACCGCAGCGTGTTGTTCAGCACGCCCGTCTCGCTCAGCACGATCGCGTTCTCGAGCGACCCGCCCAGCGTGAGCCCCTGCTGGCGCAGCATCTCGACTTCGCGCAGGAAGCCGAACGTGCGGGCGGGCGCGATGCTCTCGGCAAACGCATCGGCGCTCATCGACACCGTGTGCGACTGGTGCCGCAGGAGCGGATGGTCGAAGCTGATCGTGTACGTGAGCTTGAACGTGTCCGCCGGGTAGAGCGCCATCGCGGCATCGCCGCGCGACGCGGTGATGGGACGCAGCACCTTCAGGTACCGCCGCGGCTCGGTCTGCACCTTCACGCCGGCTTCCTGGATCAGATACACGAACGGCGCGGAACTGCCGTCCATGATCGGCACTTCGGATCGATCCAGCTCGACAATGACGTTGTCGACGCCCTGGCTCACGAGGGCCGCCAGGAGATGCTCGATGGTGTCGACGCTGGCGTCACCCTGACGAAGCCCCGTGGCATAGTACGTGCCCGCGAGCCGATCGAGGGTTGCCGGGATTTCGAGGCCGCCGAGATCAGAGCGCCGGAACCGGATACCAGTGTCAGGTGCCGCAGGCCGGAGCGTCAGATTGACCTTGTGCCCCGAATGAAGCCCGATGCCCGCGCAGGCAACCTGTCTTCGAAGAGTCCGCTGAACAGTCATGAAACCTCGCACGGTCCCGTCAAGCGGGGCCGCGCTATAGGAAGCAAGCGGCATACCGGCCGCGTGAGTTCTGAACTGATAACAACAAGAAGCTTATTATCAAACACTTACAGCCGTCAAGCGCCTCTGGATCCCGCCAGCTACTCGCTGGAGTGTGGCTTTCATACCACACCACTTTGCCCCAGGGCTGTGGCCATTCAACCACAGGGCCTAACTGGCCTCCGATCTGAGGGTTGCGGCAAACGCAGGAAGCACCCCGGCGAGGACCTGTCCTGTGCAGGACGCCGCGCAGGCAGCCACTTCCTCGGGCGTGCCTTCCGCCACGATTCGGCCTCCAGATTCGCCACCGTCCGGCCCCAGATCGATGACGTAATCGGCCGTCTTGATCACGTCCAGGTTGTGCTCGATGACGATCACGGTGTTGCCCTGATCCACCAGCTTGTTGAGCACGTCGAGCAGCTTCCGCACGTCCTCGAAATGCAGCCCGGTGGTTGGCTCGTCCAGGATGTAGAGCGTGCGGCCGGTGCCCCGCTTCGAGAGTTCCTTCGACAACTTGACGCGCTGGGCCTCGCCGCCGCTCAAGGTCGTCGCCGATTGTCCCAGCGTGATGTAGCCGAGTCCCACGTCCTGCAGGGTGCGCAACTTCGACGCGACCGGCGGGTAGTTCTCGAGCAGCGGGAGCGCCTGGTCCACCGTCAGGTCCAGGACGTCGGCGATCGAGCGGCCACGGTACTTGATTTCGAGCGTTTCGCGGTTGTAGCGCCGGCCTTTGCACTCCTCGCACGTCACGTAAACGTCCGGCAGGAAGTGCATTTCGATCGCGATGACGCCGTCCCCCTGGCACGTCTCGCAGCGTCCGCCCTTCACGTTGAACGAGAAGCGGCCGGCCTTGTAGCCGCGTTGCCGCGCTTCGGGGACCAGCGCGAACAGGTCGCGGATGAACGTGAAGAGCCCCGTGTAGGTGGCCGGATTCGACCGCGGCGTGCGGCCGATGGGCGACTGGTCGATTTCGATGACCTTGTCGATGAGTTCGATGCCCTCGATCCGGTCGTGGGCGCCGGGCTCGTCGCTTGCGCGGTACAAGGTCCGGGCCAGGGCCCGGTAGAGAATATCGTTGACCAGCGTCGACTTCCCCGATCCGCTGACACCGGTCACCGCCGTGAGCACGCCGATCGGCAGGCGCACGTCGAGGTGTTTCAGATTGTGTTCACGTGCCCCGCGGATGACGATCTCGCCCCGCAGGCCGAGGCGCCGGGTGGGCGGCACCTCGATGGAGCGTTCGCCCCGCAGGTACTGCCCGGTCAGCGACGAAGGCGACGCGACCAGATCTTCGGCCGTGCCCTGGAAGATGACCTGACCGCCGTGATCGCCGGCGCCGGGACCGAGGTCGATGACGTAGTCGGCCGCGCGAATCGTCTCTTCGTCGTGCTCGACCACGACCACGGTGTTGCCCAGGTCGCGCAGGCGTTTCAAGGTGGTCAGGAGCCGGCGGTTGTCGCGCTGGTGAAGGCCGATGGACGGCTCGTCGAGGACGTAGAGCACCCCGCGCAGGTTCGCGCCGATCTGCGTGGCGAGCCTGATGCGTTGCGCTTCTCCGCCGGACAACGTCGCCGCGCTGCGACCGAGCGTCAGGTAACCCACGCCGACGTCGTAGAGAAACCGCAGTCGTTCGACGATTTCCCGCCGGATCCGACCCGCGATGAGTTCCTCGCGCATCGTCAGAACCATCGTGTCGAACACACGGAGCGCCTCGGACACCGGCAACGTGACGTAGTCGGTGATCGTGCGGTCCTTGATCCGCACCGCGCGGCTCTCGGGGCGCAGGCGTTCACCGCCGCACGCGTCGCACGGACGCAGCGAGCGGTAGCCTTCGAGATCGGCCTGGTCCACCCACGCGGCCTGTTCCCAACGTCGACGGAGGTTCGGAATGAGGCCTTCGAATCCCTTCCCCCACGGGTCCCGGAGGCGGGCCGTCGCGGACTTCGTCCGCGCGGCCGGCGATGCCGATTCCCCCTCGGGCACCAGGCCGTTCCCTCGCGCAGACGAAGGGCCGAAGAGCAACAGGTCGCGGTGCCGCTTCGGGAGCTTGCCGAACGGTACCGACGGGTCGACGCCGAAGTTCTTCTGCAAGGCCGCCAGGGCTTCGCGGATCAGCCGATCGTCCCCTCGCGCCCACGGAGCCACGGCGCCTTCGAGGAGAGACTTCTCGGGATCCGGCACGATTCGCCCGGGGTCGAAATCCCACAGCGCGCCGAGGCCCTGGCACTCGGGGCACCCGCCGTGAGGCGAGTTGAACGAGAACGCGCGCGGCGACATCTCCGGCACGCTGATCCCGCAATCGACGCAGGCCAGCGAACGCGAGAACAGCCGGTCGCCGCCGTCGAGCGTGTTGATGACGACGATCCCGCCGGCCAGTTGCAGGGCCATCTCGATGGACTCGGTCAGCCGGCGTTCGATACCGGCCTTGACGATCAGCCGGTCGACGACGATCTCGATCGTGTGGTTGCGGCGCCGATCCAGGGCGGGCGGGTCCTCGAGCGTGCGCATCTGCCCGTCGATCCGCGCGCGCAGGAATCCGCGCTGCGCCCAGCCGGCCAGTTCTTTCCGGAACTCGCCCTTGCGTCCGCGCACGACCGGCGCCATGACATTCATCCGGATGTCCGCCGGGAGCAGCATGACCTGCTCGACGATCTGTTCGGGCGTCTGCGACGTGATGGGTTTGCCGCACTGCGGGCAGTGCGGCGTGCCGATGTTGGCGAAGAGCAGCCGGAGGTAGTCGTAGATCTCGGTGACCGTGCCGACGGTGGACCGCGGGTTGGATCCCGTGGTCTTCTGCTCGATGGAGAGCGCGGGTGACAGGCCGTCGATGGCGTCGACGTCCGGCTTCTCCATCTGCTCGAGAAACTGCCTGGCGTACGCGGACAGGGACTCGACGTAGCGGCGCTGGCCTTCGGCGTAGAGCGTGTCGAACGCGAGCGAGGACTTGCCGGACCCGGACAGGCCCGTCACGACCACGAGGCGGTCGCGCGGGATGTCCACGTCGATGTTCTTGAGGTTGTGGACCCTCGCGCCCCGAACGGCAATCCAGCGGTGGCTCATACGTCTGTGCGGGCGGCTCGTCCGCGGGCCCAGGGCCGACGCACGTATGCGCGACCTTGCGACGTCATCGGGGGGCGGCCCAAACGTCTATCATACACCCGGCTCACGCCCCTCGACGAGGCTCGGGGCGCCCTGAGCGAGCATTCTTGCGGGCAAATCGAAGGGCGGCTCGCGGCTCACGGCTCACGGCACGGGCGGCGGCGCGCGGCGACGGGCGCGGGTGCTCCCGCGCGGTCCCGGCTCGACACGCCCGCAAACGTGACCTTGCCGGGAGTTCGTCCTGGTGCAGGCTTGGGGACCCCCAGCCCCAAGCACGTCACCCCCTCGCGGTCACGTTTGCAGACGACCGCCGAGGGGCGTGCTCGCAGGGACCGCGCGTGACCACCCGCGCCCGTCACCCCGCGTTCACTCTCGCCCCGTCCCTCTTCCCCGTCCCCTTGCCCTCTTCCCTATCGCCTGGTCCCTATCCCCTCGTACACCGCCTCTTCCCCCAGCGATATAATCCCGTCGCGGAGGACATATGCCTCGCTTCGTCGGACGACACGTCGTTCGCAAGGACGGGTTCGCCAAGGCAACCGGTCAGGCTCGCTACGTCGACGACCTGTCGCTCCCGGGCCTGCTCCACGCGCGAACCATCCGTTCCACCATCGCGGCCGGCCGCGTGGTCAGCATGCAATTCCCCCCGGCCAGCGCGGGGTTCACGATTGTCGTCCCCGAGGACATCCCGGGCCGGAACATCGTGGCCCTGGTGGAAGACGACCAGCCATGCCTGGCCGACGGCGTCGTGCGGCACGTCGCCGAGCCGCTGGCGGTCATCGCGCACGAGGACCCCGAGCGCGTGCGGACCGTTTCCGTCGGCGTGACCTACGATCCGGGCACACCACTCTTCGACCCGGCGCAGTCCCGGCACGTGTTCAAGGCCGTGACCATTCGCAAGGGTCAGCCGGCCTCCGGATTCCGTGCCGCCGACCTCATCGTCGAAGGCGAATACCGCACCGGTCACCAGGAACACCTCTACATCGAGCCGAACGGCGTGATCGCGGTGCCCGGCGAGGACGGCATCACGATTTACGGATCGCTGCAGTGCCCCTACTACGTGCACCACGCCCTGTGCGCCCTGCTGGGACTGCCGGCATCGCGGGTGCGTGTCGTCCAGACGGAAACCGGCGGCGGCTTCGGCGGCAAGGAAGATTACCCGTCCATCATCGCGGGACACGCGGCGTTGGTGGCGATCAAGTCCGGGCGGCCGGTCAAGCTGGTCTACGACCGCTCCGAAGACATGATCGCGACGACGAAGCGGCATCCGGCCATCGTCCGGCATCGGACGGGTGTGACGAAGGACGGCCGGCTGACGGCCATCGAGATCGACGTGCTGATGGATGGCGGCGCCTACTGCACGCTGAGCCCGGTCGTCCTGTCGCGCGGCGTGCTGCACGCAACCGGGCCGTACCGATGCGACCACGTCAGCGTCACGGGCCGGGTGGTGATGACGAACACGCCTCCGAACGGCGCGTTCCGCGGCTTCGGCGCGCCGCAGACCTTGTTTGCCGCGGAGGTGCACATGGATCGCATCGCCGAGCAGCTCGGCCTGGATCCCGTGCGCGTTCGCGAGAAGAACGCCTTGCGGCCCGGGGACACGACGGCGACCGGGCAGGTGCTCGGCAAAGACGCCGCCGCGCTCGACGTCCTGCGGGAGGCCGTCCGCCGCAGCGATTTCGCCGGGAAACGCCGGCGCTACGCGGGAACGCGCAAGGGCATCGGCCTGTCACTCTTTTTCCACGGAGCCGGCTTCACGGGCAGCGGTGAAGTCCGGCTGCAATCGAAGGCCACGGTCGAACTGACCGAGCGCGGCGCCCGCATTCGGGTCGCCAGTACCGACATCGGCCAGGGGCAGCGCACGGTGCACGCTCAGATCGTCGCCGACGCGCTGGGCATTCCCTACGACGACGTGGACGTCGCGCCCGCGGATACGAGCCTCGTCCCCGACAGCGGCCCCACCGTCGCCTCGCGCACGACGATGGTGGTCGGCGGTCTGCTGAAACGCTGCGCCGACGACCTGCGCGTGGCCATCGGCCGGCTCACGCCGGCGGCGTATGTCCGGCGCCATGGTCCGCTGGCCGTCACGAAGCAGTACGAAGCGCCCCCCGGCCTCGAATGGGATGACGCGACCTATCGTGGCTCGGCGTACGGGTCGTACGGCTGGGGCTGCGACGTGGTCGAGGTGGAACAGGATCCGGTCACGCTCGAGGTGAGACCGACGAAGGTCACCGCCGTGTCGGATATCGGCACGGTGATCTTCCCGACGGGCGCTCGCGGCCAGATCGAAGGCGGCACCGCCCAGGGGCTGGGGTACGCGCTGACCGAAGACGTCGTCATGCGCGACGGGGCGATGGCCAACGCCCAGTTGACCAACTACATCGTGCCGACTACCCTCGACACGCCGCCGATGGAGGTGGCGTTCGTCGAGCGGCCGTACGCGCACGGCCCGTACGGCGCCAAAGGCGCCGGGGAAATGCCGTTCGACGGCGCGGCGCCCGCGGTCGTCAACGCCATTCGCAGTCTCGGTCTCGACGTCCGATCGATCCCGGCGACCCCGGAGCGGCTGATGGACACGCCGGCCATCGTGTCGGCGGGATCGCGCCGGTCGCCCCGATCGGGCCGCGCGGTCAGGAAAGGGGTGCGGCGGTGAGCGCACGGAAGAGCCGGGACGCTGGTGGGCGCACGATCCGTTTCGTCCTCAACGGGACGCCGGTCACGCTGTCGGTGCATCCGATGAGGCGGCTGCTCGACGTTCTGCGCGAGGACTGCGGACTGACGGGCACCAAGGAGGGCTGCGGTGAAGGGGAATGCGGTGCGTGCACCGTGCTCATCGACGGGATTGCCGTCAACGCCTGCCTCGTGCCCGTCGCGCAGGTGGCCGGCACGACGGTGCTGACCATCGAAGGGCTGAAGGGCCGGCACCCGCTGCAGAGAGCCTTTGCCGAGCACGGCGGCGCCCAGTGCGGCATCTGCACCCCGGGCATGATCATGGCGGCCGCCGCGCTCGGGCCGGCGCCGACCCTCGACGAGGTTCGCACGGGCCTGGCCGGCAACATCTGTCGATGCACGGGCTACGAAGGTATCTACCGCTCGATCAACAGCGTTGGGGCTCCGACACGGAACGGCGGGCGCCGCCGTTCGACACGCCGCCCGTCTCCACTCCGCGATCCCCAATCCCCGACACGGGGGCGATCGTGAGGGCCGCCACCTCCCCGCTCGAACTCGCGCAACCCAGGTCGCTGAAGGACGCGCTGCGCCGGCTCCGGGAAGACCCCGGGCTGACGCCGATGGCCGGATGCACCGATCTGTTCGTCGGCCTGAACTTCGGCACGCTGGAGGCGACGCGGTTCCTCAATCTCTGGCCGCTCGACGAACTGCGGGGTATCGGCGTCTCCGACGGCCGGCTCCGGATTGGCGCGCTCGCCACCTGGTCCACGATCGCGCGATCGAAGACGGTCCAGCGCCGGCTGCCGATGCTCGTCTCGGCGGCACTCGAAATCGGCGCGGTCCAGATCCAGAATCGCGGCACGATTGGCGGCAACATCGCCAACGGATCACCCGCGGGTGATTCGCTGCCCGTGCTGGCCGCCGCCGACGCCCTCGTCGAACTCCAGCACGCGGACTGGGTGCGGACGGTGCCGTTCGTGTCGTTCTACACGGGATACCGGCGGAGCGTCAGGCGTCCCGGCGAACTCATCACCGCGGTCCTCGTCCCTCGCCAGGATGGTGAGCAGTGGTTCCGCAAGGTGGGCACGCGAGCGGCGCAGTCGATCTCGAAGGTGGTGATGGCCGGCGTCCGGGCGCCTCGCCCCCGGATCGCGGTCGGCTCGGTCGCGCCGACCGTCGTGCGCCTCTCGAAGACGGAGGACGCCCTGGCCGCGGGGGCGTCGCCGGCCGACGCCGCCCGCGTGATGCAGGACGAGATCTGCCCGATCGACGACGTGCGCTCGACGGCCGCGTATCGACGGCGGACGGCCGCGAGCCTGCTCGCGCAGTTTCTGAGGGAGACCGCTACTTCGCTTGCGCCGCGATCTTGTCGCGGGCCTTCGACACGTCACGGTGGAAGATGAACAGCTTGTCGGCGTTGTCGTGGCGGTCCGTGAAGTTCCACGTCTTGCCGCCGCGCTGCTTGATCTTCAGTTCTTTCTTCAGGTAGTCGATCTCGAAGACCTCGAGATCCTTGAACGGCATCGCGAACGCGTCTTTCTTGTTCGCGGTGTCGTACCGCAACCCCGCGGGCGTTCCCTTGAGTGTCCCCTCGCACGACCCCACGCCGTGTTTGTGAACGACGGGCAGGGACGCGTCGAGCCTGACCTCGCGGAACCGCAACGTGACCGTCGTCTCTCCGGTCTCCGCCACCTCGATCGACTGCACGATCCCGTCTTCGCCTTCCGCCGACGCATTCAACTGGTGACGTCCGGGTTTGACGGTGGTCGCCTTCAGCGGCGTCGTGCCGAGGTACTCGCGGTCGACGAACACCGACGCGCCGGGGACATCGCTCTCGATGACGACGACGGGCCCGGCGGGCGCCGGGGGAGGTGCCTCGGGTTCGGGCGCCTTCTCCTTCTTCGGGCGGGGCCGCGACGCCTTCGGCTCGGGCGCGGGTTCCACCGCCGGCTCGACGGGTTTCGGTGTCACGGTGGGCGCCGGCGATTCCTTCCGCACGGGCGGAGGCTCCTCCGGCGTCGGCGCCGGCTTCAGCACCGAGGTCACGACGAAGTACACCGCCGCCAGCAGCACCACGGCCCCGGCGCCAAAGAGGATGGCTCTGGCCTTGCCGCTGCCCTGAGGTTCCTGTTCCTGATCGAGCACGTCCACGCTCCTTCCGAGACGCCACCAGTATAGGACAGCCGGCACGCAGGCGCTTTGGCCGTCGTGGATCAATCAGCCATAATGGCCGCGTGACGCCCACTTCACCCGTTGCCGTCTCCGGGGGCTCCCGCCGGGAGCCCGTCCTGATTGCCGTCTACGCCCTGCTCGCCGCGTGCAGCCTCGAGTTGCTGTCCCGCCAGCTGGCCCGGCGATCGCTGACGCGCCTCCTCGGGTGGACCGACGGCCCTGCGTTTCCAATCCTGCTCGCGGCCGCCACCCTCGCGGCCATCGTCGGTCTCGTCGTGATCTGGAGACGTTCGCGCGGCGAGGCGGCGCCGGCCGGGCGCGCGGTCGACCGGGCGATGCGCCTCGGGCTCGTCACGGCCTTCGTGTTCGGCCTCGCGGCCCAGCAGCACCTCGGCGCCCGGATTCAGAGCGACGGGTACTTCTACTTCGCCTATCTCCGTTCGCTGGCCTTCGACCACGACGTCGACCTGACCAACGACTACGCGATGATTGGCGTGGGCGCCGACCGTGCGATGGGATCGCCGACGGAAACCGGCTACGCCCACACGGCGTGGTCGATTGGCCCGGCGGTGCTCTGGTCCCCGTTCTTTGCGGTCGGCCACGGCGTCGCGCACGGACTCGCCGCCGCCGGCGTGCCGATGAACGTCGACGGCACGGCGTTTCCGTACCGCCAGTCGGTCTGTGTCGGCAGCCTGTTCTACGGACTGCTCGGCCTGTGGTGCTGCTACCGCCTGGCGTCCCGGTATTTCGAACCGGCGCTGGCCGCCTGGGCCACGACGCTGCTGGGGCTCGGCACCTTCATACTCTGGTACGCCGTGAAGGAACCGACCATGTCGCACGCCCTCTCGATGGCGGCGGTGTCGGCGTTCCTGTGGGCCTGGGTCGCGGGGGGAGACCGCCGGCGCGGATGGCAGTGGGCCCTGGCGGGAGCGCTCGCCGGGCTGATGATGGCCGTGCGCTGGCAGAACCTCGTGTTCCTGGCGCTGCCGGCCATGGAGGTCGCCATCGCGTTCGTGCGCGGCACGCGCGAATCGCGCACGACCATCGCGGCCGGGGTGGCGGTGGCCGGTGCCGCGGCCGTGGTCACCTTCCTGCCTCAGGCGCTCGCATGGCAGGCGATCTACGGCTCGCCGCTGGCGGTGTCGCCGCTATCACCCAGAATGTTCTGGACGGACCCGCAGCTCGTGCTCGCGTTGTGGTCGTCGCGCAACGGGTTGTTTGCGACCTCCCCGGTGGCGTACGTCGCCGCGATCGGCCTGCTGGTGTTCGCCTGGAAAGAGCGGAGCTTCGGCGTCCGCGCCGTCCTGGTGTTCCTGCTGGCGGCGTACGTCAACAGCGTGGTTGCCGACTGGTGGGGCGGCGCGGCGTTCGGGGCGCGGCGGTTCGACGGCACGATCCCCCTGCTGGTGGTGGGCATGGCCGCCGCTCTCGACACGGGGCGATCCTGGCTCGCGCGCCGGCCTCTGGCGGGCATCGTGTCGGCCGGCGCGTTGCTGGTCGTGTGGAACCTCACCTCCATGGCCGCGGCGCTCGACGGGGCCTACTACCTGAGCAGTCCGCGGTCGTTCGGTCAGGTCGGCGCCGAACAGGCGCGGGCCCTGCACCGGTGGGTCGGGCATCCGTTTTCGTACCCGCTGAACCTCTGGCATGCCGTCCGCTACGGGGTCGCGCCCTCGCGATGGGACCAGCTCGCGTTCGAATTCCTGGCCGATCCGGCCATGGGTTACGGCCGCGTCGACGTGGGCACCAACGACGAGGTGTATCTGGAAGGAGGGTGGCACGACACCGAGCGGGCACCGGACGGACGGACGTCTCGCTGGACGATGGGAACCGCGGAGCTGCTGCTGCCGCTCGATCACGCCGCGCCGCTGATGGTGCAGGTCCAGCTCGCGCCGTTCACCTACCCGAACGCGCCGGCGCAGCAGCTGCGCGTGCTCGTCAACGGGCGGGTCTTCGGGCCGTTCGCGCTGGCGCCGGACTGGCAGCGGCTCGACTTCCCGACCGACGCGTCCGCCTGGCATCCCGGCGTGAACCGGCTGACACTCGAGGCCCTGACGCCGGCGTCGCCGGCGCGTGTCGGCGTGAGCGGCGACACCCGTGAACTGGGTGTCGCCGTCGACTACGTGCGGCTGCAGGTCATCAAGTAGTGTGGCGAAGACGGCTGTGGCGGTAACCGTAGAGCCAGTAGAACACCAGGCCCACGGCGAGCCACAGGGCAAACCTGATCCAGGTGACGAGCGGGAGTTCGAACATCAGGTAGCTGCACATCAGGATCGCCAGGATCGGCACGAGCGGCACGAGCGGCGTCTTGAACGGCCGGGGCCGATCGGGGTCGGTCTTGCGCAGGACGATCACGCCCACCGCCACGAGCACGAACGCGAACAGCGTGCCGATGTTCGTCAGTTCGACGACTTCGTTGATGTTCAGCACCGCCGCGAACACCGCGACGAGCACGCCCGTCAGGATCGTCGTGACGTGAGGCGTCTGGTACTTGGGGTGGACCTTGGCCGCCCAGCCCGGCAGCAGCCCGTCGCGCGCCATCGAGAAGAAGATGCGGGGCTGGCCGAGCTGGAAGACGATCAGCACGCCGGTGGTCGCGAACACCGCGCCGAGCGCCACGATGACCGCCGCCCAGTTCATGCCGAGTGACGAAAATGCCGTCGCCAGCGGCTGCGCCGTGGCGAGTTCACGGTAGGGCACCATCCCGGTCAGCACGACGGCGACGAGGATGTAGATGACCGTGCAGATGACCAGGCTCGCGATCATCGCGATGGGCATGTCGCGCTGCGGGTTGCGCGTCTCCTCCGCGGCCGTCGACACCGCGTCGAAGCCGATGTAGGCGAAGAAGATGATGGCCGCGGCGCTCGAGATGCCGCGGAACCCGTTCGGCGCAAACGGCGTCCAGTGGTCCGGCTTCACGTAGAACATCCCGACGAGGATGAAGAACGCGATGATCGAGAGGTTGAGCACGACCATCACCGACGTGAAGTTCGCGCTTTCCTTGATCCCCACGACGAGGACCCACGTGATGAGCGCGACGATGAGGAACGCGGGCAGGTTGAAGATGATGGGCACGCCCGCGAGATGGGGGGCATGATTCCAGGCCTCGGCCGCCGCGCGCAGGCTGCCGGCCAGCGTCGCCGGGTCCACACCGGCCGCGACGGCCGCCGCCACCTCTTTGGCCGCGTGGGCCGCCGCCCGGTAGTCGGTGCCGAGCCACGGCGGGATGCCCCATCCCATCCCCGCGAGCAGTTCCTGGAAGTACCCGGACCACGACACCGCCACGGCCACGTTGCCGACGGCGTATTCGAGGATGAGATCCCAGCCGATGATCCAGGCGATGAGTTCGCCGAGCGTCGCGTAGGCGTAGGTATAGGCCGAGCCGGAGATCGGCACCATCGAGGCGAACTCGGCGTAACACAGAGCCGCGAAGGCGCACGCCAGCGCCGTGAGCACGAACGAGATGGCCACGGCCGGCCCGGCGCCGATGTGGGCGGCGCCGCCGGCGGCGGCCGTCCCTACCGTGGAGAAGATGCCGGCGCCGACAATGGCGCCGATGCCGAGCGCCGTGAGCTGCACGGGACCAAGCGTCCGTTTGAGGTGGCCGCTGCCGGTTTCACTCGCTTGGAGAATGCTCGCGACGGACTTGGTCCGGAACATGTGTGACATGGATCACCAGCCCCGCGGGTGCGGGTTCATGTATGGAAGACCGGGAACGGCCTGAGGGGAACGTCAAGGCGGTACGCCGTGTCGTTGGACGATACCACCAGCCCGCCTGACGGGTCCAGCGCCAACCCGACCAGCGACGGCGCGGCCAGCAGCCACTCGCGCGGTTGTCCTTCGCGGACGCGATACACGCCCGCTCCGCCGGCGACGGCGTCCACGACGTAGAGATCGCCGGCGGCGTCAAGGGCGACGCCCTGGGGTCGGCCGAACTCGGTCGAAATCACTCGGACGCCGCCCGTGCGATCGATGCCGTAGACCGCGTCGTAGGTGCCGAAGGTCGGCGCCGTCACGTAGAGGCCGTCATCGGGCCCGACGGCCAGGTGGAAGGCGGCCACGCTCGGGGGCAGCGTCGCCAGCGGGACGACCCGCTCGCCGGCCGCCACGCGGAACACGGTGCCGGTCCGATCGCCCACGTACAACGTGCCGTCGCGGCCGAAGGCAATGCCGCAGGCCACGCCGAGGTCCGACGCCAGCGGTTCGACGCTGCGGTCGGGCTGCACGCGGTACACCACACCGTCGAACCGGCTCGACACGTGCAGCACCCCGAATGCGTCGAACGCGAGCGACGTGGCATTCACGACGTCGACCAGGTAGTCGGACTTCTCTCCCGAGGGCGACACGCGGAAAACGGAGACCGGCACCTGCTGACCGCGTGCGCCGCTGTGGGTCAGGAAGACGTCTCCGTTGGCGGCGATGCACGGATTGTCGACCTGGTGGATGCCGCTCGCGATGGGCGCGGCCACCTGCAATTCCGCCCGGCCGTCGATGCCGTCCACGGTCACCGCGTGCGATCCGCCTCCAGTCCCGGGCGGGACGACGAACACGATGCGGCGGCCGGACGCACTCACGACGCGGGCGGTCGTGCCGCCCACGCGCACGACCGGTAACGAGGCGCCCACGGTCACCCGTGCGCCGTGCAGCGACACCCGGGCTCCGTCCACCGCCCACGGCGGCGACACGGTCAGTCCCTGCGTCATCTCGCGCGCCCCGGAAGGCACACGTCCGCCGGACCCGTTACTCATCATCGAGTTCAACGTGCCAATAGAGGAAATCGCGCCAGCTCTCGGGCGTATGGCGGCGGCCAATCGTGATCCGGAGCGCAGGCATCGCCACCGGGCGGGTGGCCGGACGAATCAGCCGCATGCCGGCCTGGGCCGGCGTGCGCCCGCCCTTCTTCCGGTTGCAGGTGATGCAGCAGGCCACGATGTTCTCCCAGTCCTTCCGCCCCCCCTGCGCGACGGGCACGACGTGGTCGAACGTCAGGTCGATGGCCGGGGTGCGCTGCCCGCAATACTGGCACGTGTGATCGTCTCTGGCGTAGATGTTGGCGCGCGAGAACGGCACGTAATCGAACCGCGTGCGGATGCGGACGTAGCGCAGCAGGCGAATGACGGACGGCAGGCGGAACGTCAGCGTGACGCCGCGGATCTCGCGATCGTAGACGGAGATGACCTCGACCTTCCCCTGGCACAGCAGCGTGATCGCCTTCTGCCAGTGGACGACTTTGAGAGGCTCGTAGGTGGCGTTGAGGAGGAGCGTCTGCTCCATGCGGGCATTCTGAAGGACGGCGGCAGGTGTGTCAAGGCACGGCATCCCCTCGTCGGCCCGCGTCGGGAGGCCTACAGCGCGAGCACCGCCGCGTCCCACGCGGCCTTCCGCTGATCCGACTGAATGAGTGTCGACACATCCACGACGACCGATCCCCCGTTGCGCCGGACCGCGAACCGGTCCATGTTGCGCGTGGCGCGTCCCGACGTGTACACGCCCGCGGGCGAGTACACCGAATCGTGCCGGCTGCACTCGAACCGCCCGAGCGCCGACTTCCACCGCACGGCGGCGTTCTCGTGCGGGCACGACAGATTGAAGGCGAAGAGCTTTCCCTGGAAGCGCACCACGATCACACCGTTGTCGCGGTCGATCGTCGCGCCATCCGCCGTCGGGATCGGGTAGGTCAGTTCATCGCCCGACCGGCCGTCGGCCCGGCCCCACACCACCGGCAGGCCGCCGGCCTCGGCCGGAGTCGCCACACCCGCCAGCCCCGCTGTCAGCAACGCCGCCGTCTGCGCCAGGAATCCGCGACGGCCGGCGTCGCAGACACAACCCGGCCCCCTGTCACGTTCGTCGTTCACGAGTCGACCTCCGTCAGCTGCCGGCCAGAATGGTACTCGCCAGCACCACGGCGAACCACAGCACGAGGCTCACCACGCTCGTCACCTTCAACTGTACCCAGGCCCGCGCCGTCGCCATCCCGCCCGCCTGCTTCATCAGGAACCCGTTTGCGAGCAGGAGGGCGATGAGGCCCATCTTCCGCCAGAACACGGGCAGGCTCCAGAACGTCTCGACGTCGGCGGCGAACATCAGCGCGCCGCTGACGAACATGATCGCGAGACCGGCAATCACGGTTCCGTGGACCGAAGAGAACTGCCGCAGGTACGCGGCCCGCGCGCCTTCATCCTGCCGCGCCGCCCGCAAGGTCGCCCGATCCGCCGCGACCGCGGCCCCGCCCGCGATCAGCAGACCGGCGAAATGCAGGAAGGCGACACCGTTCGACACGAGCGGGTGGCCGCCGTACGTGCGCGCCCAGCCCTGTGTCGCCTGCAGCAGTACGTCGGGGGCATTCATCGTCACCTCCGTGATCACGTGATGGGGAAGCTACTTTCATATCACACCTGCGTGTCCTGCGGAGTCCCTGTCCGGACCGATCGGCCGGGCCGATACACTGGCGGTATGGGTCTCTTGCCGCGCGCCGGCCGGTGGTGGTGTGCCACCAGCCTCCTCGTGTTCTTCGCATCAGCGGCCTGCGCCCCGCGATCGGCGCCGCGCGTGCGGCCACCCGTGCCGTCGCCGGGCGTGGAGATTGCCCGCACGGCGGCAACGCTCGTCGGCGCGCCCTACCGGGATGGCGGCCGGGATCCGTCAGGCTTCGATTGCAGCGGGTTCGTCCACTACGTATTCGCGCAGCGCGGAGTCGCGGCACCTCGGGACGTGCGGGGGTTGTGGCTGTGGGGCCACGCCGTCGCGCCAGACGACGTCGCCGCCGGCGACCTGCTGTTTTTCGCCACGTCGGGCAGCGGCCCGTCGCACGTCGCGGTGGCCATCGACCGCGATCGATTCGTCCACGCCCCGAGCGCGCGGGGTGTCGTCCGCGTCGAACGGCGGTCATCGCCGTACTGGTCACAACGGTTCCTGGGAGCACGACGGCCTTGGGCCGGCGCGTGAGCGGGCTCAGGACGCCGGATGAGGATGGACGCCGCGATCCGCGGCGAGGCCGAGACAGTCCGCCATGCGCACCAGGTCGGCCAGAGACGAGGCGCGCATCTTCGCCATCATCCTGGACCGGTGCCCCTTGATGGTGCGCTCGGAGCGGCCGAAGTCGGACGCGATCTGCTTGTTGAGCATCCCCGCGGCTACCTTGACGAAGATCGCGCGTTCGGCTCCCGTCAATGAGGCGTAACGCTGACGCAGCATCCGCTCGTGCGATCGGTGCTCGGCCTGCGCGGCCTCCCGTCCGAGCGCCGCCGTTACCGACTCGACCAGGCGGCCGCGGCGCAGGGGCTTGACCAGGTAGTCCTCGGCCCCGCCTTTGATCGCCCGGACGCACATCTCGAAATCACCGCGCCCCGTCACGAACACCACGGGCCACTGACAGCCACGATCGCGCAACTGCCGCTGCACGACCAGCCCGTCGTGCGCCAGTGAATCGACATCGAGCACGATGCACGCGCGGCCATCGGGGTCCAGCGCCAGCAACGAGTCGATGGACGCGTGCGACGCGCTGGCGAGGCCCTCCGACTGAAGCAGCCGCGCCGTCGCGCGGCGTCCGGCGTCATCGGCATCGACGATGTGGATCACGGGAGAGGCGTGGGCCATGGTGAACGAAGACCTCGGATCGGAACGCACGAGTATCTTCGCAGCGCCGGAAGGCGAGCGCAACAGTGTCAAAAGTGATACGGACGACGCGGCGTTGGCGTGCGTGAAGACGACTCCGCCTCAGCGGGGCCGTCGATGCGCCGCGAGGCTCTGCGCGGGACGAGGGAAGATGCCGCGCGGGGGCGCGTGATCGGGTTCTCCGGCGACGACGCGCCGCGCCGACTGCACGGTGAATGCCCTGAGTTCGAGATCCGTCTCGACGTACAACGGGGGGTGCGACGAATCGAACATCGGGACGACATGCGGCACGCGGGGCGAACGCGGCTGTTCGGCGAGGCGAAGGCGGTACCGCTGCGGGAACGACGGATACGTCCGGAACGTGGTGCCGACGATGGTGCCATGGCGACGCGCGAGTTCGGCGAAGTCGTGACGCAGGAAGTCGTACACCGCGAGGTCGGGCTTCGCATCCAGATACTGCTGCGTCATGGCCGCGACGTCCCGGAAGAACTGCGGCGTATGGGTCACCGCCGCCGGCCTTCCGTCGCCCCTCACGCTCTTCCGGATGCCGCCTTCGTGCGGATCGATGTGGTAGAGCTCGTGGACCAGCGTGTCGAGCTTCGCGACCCAGCTGTCGAAGCCCTTATAGACGTCTTCCTTCCGCGACCCCTTCAGCGTCTGATCGGCGAACCGCGGCAGGGCAATCGACACCAGGTACTTGATCTTCGTCGCGCCGACGCGGACCTGGGGCGAACGCATGACGAACCACTCGGACCGTCGCGTCAGCCTGCCGGTCCGGCGGTCGCGCCAGTAGTAGTAGGCCGGCTCGCTGTCGGGAACGGTGAGACTGTGGCAGGTGGCGTAGGCGCCGTGTGCGGTGGCCCGGCCCATGCGGCCGAAGACCAGCACCTCCCGCATGTCCACGAACGACAGGGCAGGAACCCGGCGGACGATGTCCTCCATCAGGAGGCGGACGCGGTCGGTGTAATTCAGCATGCGAAGCGTCAGTCCCGGTTGCGCGTGTGCGCCAGCGACACACGGCGGTCAGGTCAACCGGTGCCGGTCAGGGCCGTTTGTAGTGTCGGCACACGGGCCGCCGGGCTTTAGCACCAGGGGGCAACAGATAGGGGATAGGGAATAGGCGATAGGGAAAAGGGAAAGGGAAAAGGGAAAGGGAGCACGCCGTGGGCGTCAGCTCGCAAATGTCACCGTGAGGGGGTGACACGCTTGGGGTTAGGGGTCCCCAAGCCTTCACCAGGACGAACACCTGGCGAGGTGGCGTTTGCCGGCGTGTCGAACCGGGACCACGTGGGAGCGCCCGGGCGCCGCGCGGCTACGATGCCCCCAGCTGCGCCAGGGCCGCCGCCGTGCCGGCGCCGGCCGGAACCGCCGCGCCGTTGGCCCGCAGCACGGACTCGAACGCCCCCAGGAACAGCAGGATGATCGCCGGGGTCGAGCTGGCGCCCATCAGGCCCACGCGCCAGACCTTGCCGGCCAGCGGGCCGAGTCCAGCGCCGACTTCGATGTCGAACCTGGCGAGCATCTGCTTGCGGACCGCCAGCTCGTCCACGCCCTCGGGCACCCGCACGGCGTTGAGCGTCCAGAGACGCTCGCCCTCGGGTGGCAGCAGCGACAGGCCCATGGCCTGCAACCCGGCGCGCAACGCCTGGTGATGGCGCTCGTGGCGCGCCCACCGTGCCTCGAGTCCCTCTTCTTCGACCATCACCAGCGCTTCGCGGAGGGCGTAGATCAACGACGCGCAGATCGTGTGGTGGTACTTCCGCCGCAGCCAGTAGTCTTCGAGCAGCGTCAGGTCAAAGGAGAAGACGGGGTTCTTCACGCGCCGGCCCAGGGCCGCCGGCGAGAACGCGACAGGGGCCATGCCCGACGGCGCGCCAATACACTTCTGCGCACAGCTGTAGCACGCATCGATGCCCCAGGCGGCCATGTCGAGAGGGTGGCCGCCGAGCGAGGTCACCGCATCCACGATGGTCAGCGCACCGTGCGCCCTGGCGATCGCCGCGACCGCCTCGACGGGATTGAGAACACCGGTCGACGTCTCGGCGTGGACCACGGTCACGACGTCGGCCCCGGACGCCACGATCGCCCGGCGCACGGCGTCGGGATCCACGGCGCGCCCCCACTCGTAATCGAGGCGCGTCACGACGCCGCCGTAGCGCTGGCTCATCTGCGCGATCCGGTCCGCGAAGTAGCCGCCGACGAGCGACAGCACCTTCGTCCCCGGGCCCACGAGATTCGATACCGCCGTGTCCATGGCCGACGTGCCGGTGCCGGACGAGGCGAAGCAGAACGCCCCTTCAGGTGCGCAGAACGTCGACGCAAGACGCCCCCGGAGGTCGTCCATCATCGCCATCAGGTCGGCATCGAGGTGGCTGAGCACGGGCGCCGCCATCGCGCGCATGACGCGCGGTGACACCAGGCTGGGGCCGGGGCCGAGCAGAATCCGTTCGGAAGCAGGCAGCGTAATCATGGGCGTCAATCCGTGATGAGTTCCGTATAGAGGCGCTCGAGGATCTCGCGGGCCTCGGGCCTGGCGGGCCGCAGGGGCGCGCGCACGTCGCCGCCCACGTATCCCGCCAGGGTCATGGCGATCTTCAGGCCGGCGATGCCAAAGCCGCCCGTCACGGCCTGGGCAAACGGCGTCAGTTTCCGCTGGAGCGCCAGGGCCTCGTCGTGGCGACCGGCGCGGACCAGCTCGAAAAGTCGCACGCAGACGTCGGGCACGGCGTTGGCGAGCGCGACGATGGCGCCGGCCGCGCCGACCATCATCGCGGGATACAGGGTCGCCGCGGAGCCGACGAGCACCGTGAACGCCGGCGGCGTCCGCGCCACGAGTGCCCCAACCTGCCCGACATCACCGTTCGAGTCCTTGATGCCGGCGATGTTGGGATGCTCCGACAACGCCGCCACGGTGTCAGGCAGCAAGTTCAGCCCGGTCACGTTGGTGAAGTTGTAGAGGAGCACGGGTACCGGCGACTGATCGGCGACGGCGCGGTAGTGCGCCACGAGCGCGTCGTGCGTCATCGCGGCCTTGAAGTAGAACGGCGTGAGCACCAGCACCGCGTCGGCGCCGGCGCGAGCCGCGCGTTTCGTCGCGGCAATCGTCGCGCGGGTGGACTGCCGACCGGTGCCGGCGAGCAGCACGCGGTCGCGAGGCACGCCTTCACGCACCGTCGCGACCACCGTCTCGGCTTCGTCTTCGTCGACGAACGCCGCTTCGCCGTTCGAGCCCAGCGCCAGCAGGCCGCGCAGGCCCGTCTTCATCCATCGTTCCGTGTTGTGCCGAAGCCCGGCCAGGTCGACCGCGTCATCCTTGAATGGCGTGGCGATCGGGGGGTAGATCCCGGAAAGCTGCATTCAGCAAGTATACGCGACGGGATTGGCGGTTGGGGATCGGGGACTGGCGCGCGAAGCGCAGTCAGCACCCCGATCCCTAATCCCAAATCCCCAATCCCCGAGTCCTACCCCTGCCTCGCCCACCGGATGAGCGTCGCGAAGTTCGGCGGCTTGCCGTACATCAGCAGGCCGATGCGGAAGATCTTGCCCGCCAGCCAGAGGGCGACCACCGCGCCGACGGCGCCAATGCCGATCGCGGCAATCGGCTGCCAGAGGGGCGGGGGATTGGTCGAGGCCATCCGCAGCATCATCACGAAGTTCCCCACCGGCGGAATGAAGCTCAGCACCGTCGCGAACAGGGAGTTCGGATCGCGGCTGATCGGCATCCAGAGCATCCAGGGGATCATGATCACGAGCATCACCGGCGTCATGAAGGCCTGCGCCTCGCGCATCTCGTTGACCGCCGATCCGATGGCCGCCATGAACGCCCCGTACGTCACGTACGCCAGCAGGAAGAAGATGAACAAGAACACGATCAGCTTCGGATCGATCAGGCCGAGCATGGCGAACGAGAACAACGCGGCCAGGCCGAGGCCGAGGTAGAGGGCCAGAACGAGGAACCCGACACCGAGCTGGCCGAGGACCTTGCCCGCCATCAGCTCCATCGGCGACACGGCCGACAGCAGCACTTCGACGACCCGATTCGACTTCTCCTCGACCGTGGTCGTCAGGAGGTAGCCGCCGCTCATCATGACCGACATGAGGAGCAGGCCCATGAACGCCGCGGGCATGAGCATGTTCAGAACTTCGTTGCTCGCGCCCTCGCCTTCTGCCGTCACGGCCGTGGCCTGGACCCTCTCGACCGTCGTCAGCGCGTTGATCTGCGACCGATCCATGCCGGACAGGCGCACGCGCTGGGTGATGATCGCGTCGCGCACGCCGTCCTTGATCTCGTCCACGATGCGGTCGTCGAGTTTGCCGCGGACGAAGAGATCGTAGGACCCGAAGCCCGCCCGGCCTTCGGCCTTCTCGATCGCATCCGGATGCACCACCACGAGGGCCAGGCGCCCGGCGGCCTTTTCGCCGTCGGCCCGCTTCACCTTGAGCGGCGCCTTGGCGGCCTCGAGATCCGCCCCGGACTCGAGGACGGTCACGTCGAACGTCGGGACTTCTCCCAGCGCCTTCTGGAACGCCTCGTCGACGGCCTTCTGGGTGCGGGAGCTGGCCGCGGCGCCCGACCGCAGCGCCGACGGCATCGCGTCCTGCATGCGCTGGTAGTCGGCCTGCCGCCGTCGCGCGATCCGGTCCGGCTTCAGGTACTCCTGGATGCCCGGCGCGACCTGGCCGGTCACGTCGATGATGGCCACCTGGCCTTCGATCTTCGGGGGCGCTTCGTTCATCAGGCGCGGCATGGCGAAGATCAGGGCGCCGATGATGGCCGGGGTCACGAGAATACCGAAGATGAACGCCCGGGTCCCGGCCGTGGCGACGAATTCCCGCTCTGCGACTCGCAGGATCTTTTTCATGACCGCCCCCCCGCGGAGCCTTCGCGCACGGCGGCACGCAGGGTTTCTTCTTCCCCGCCACCATCACCCGTCACGATATTGATGAACACGTCCTCGAGCGTCGGGCGCCGCACCTCGACGCGAGCCGGCGGCACGGCGGCCACCACCGCCCGGATGGCGGTCGCCGGATCGGTGCCGGCCGACAACCCGAGATCCCATTGCCCGCCGTCCTTCCGTACCGAGTGGACCCCTGGGACGCGCGACAGGGCCTGGACGTCCGCCGCGGGATCGAGCGGTTCGAACAGCAGGCTCCGCGGATCGAACCGCGCGCGGATTTCGCCGACGGTATCGTCGAGCACCTTGCGCCCGCGGTGAATCATCACGACGTGGTCGCACAACTGCTCGGCGTGCACCATCACGTGCGTCGAGAACAGGATCGTCGCGCCTCGGCGGTGTTCCTCCAGCACCAGGTCGCGCAGCAACCGCTGGTTGACCGGGTCGAGGCCACTGAACGGTTCGTCCAGGATGATCAGGTCCGGCCGGTGCACGATGGCCGCCAGGAACTGGACCTTCTGCTGCATCCCCTTCGAGAGTTCCTCGCAGCGCTTGTTTTCCACCGACGCCAGGTCCACCTGCTCGAGCCAGCGGCGGATGCGCGGCTTCAAATCGGGAGCGTCGGCGTTCTTGAGCTGCGCCATGTAGGCGAGGAACGCGCCGACCTTCATCTTCTTGTAGAGGCCGCGTTCTTCGGGCAGGTATCCGATTCGATCCTTCGCCTCGAGCGCCGACGGCCGCCCCAGCACCGCCAACGTCCCGGTGTCGGGCATCAGGATCGACAGCATCATCCGAATGGACGTCGTCTTGCCGGCCCCGTTGGGGCCGATGACGCCGTACAACGCGCCCTGGGGCACGACGAGGTCCAGGTCCTGCACCGCGACGGTCTGGCCGAAGGTCTTGGTGACGCCGTGCAGGGCAATGGCATCAGGCATGAGTCTCTCCAATCACGACGGAGGCCGGCGCATGGTATCACGGGTCCCGGCGCCCCCCTCCTCCTTCTCTTGTATGACGAGATTCACCGCGAAAACGACGACGAAGACGGCGACGGCCGGGCTGAGCGTCCAGGGCGCGTCCGCCAGGGCCGCCACGTTCGCGGCGTCCTGCAGCATCACACCCCAGCTCACCGATGGATCGGGGAATCCGAGCCCCACGTAGGACAGCGTGGCCTCCGCGAGGATGAAGGCGGGCAGCAGCAGCGTCGCCTGCGTGGCGAGGAACCCCCGCGCGGCCGGCATCAGGTGCCGCACGAGCAGCCGACCGCGGCCCAGACCGAGAGCCAGGGCGGCCAGCGCGTAGTCCCGTTCGCGTTCGCCCGCCACGATGGCCCGCACGCCCCGCGCAACAATCGGCCAGCCGACCAGCGCGAGAATACCCGCCACCAGGAGGAACACCAGGCGCGGCCCCAGCACGAGGGGCATCGCGGCCCGCAGGGCGAGCACGACGTACATCGCGGGCAGCACGATCACGAAATCCGCGATGCGCATCAGCCAGCCGTCCACGGCGGGTGACGCGATTCCCGCGAGCCCGCCGACCAGCGCGCCGAGGAACAGCGCGCCGAGCGTCGCGACCAGGGCGACGGCAAGCGACAGCCTGGCGCCGTGGACGAGCCTCGCCCAGACGTCGCGCCCGAGGCTGTCGCCTCCGAGCGGAAGCCAGGGCCCGGCCGATTCGTCCGGCATATGGACGAGCGCGCCGTGGGCGAACCAGGCCAGCGTCACCGTGCGGCCCCGGTCCTCGGCAAACCGCCGCTCGAGGCGATCGACGAGGCTGACCGGATACACGAACGGCGCGCGCCAGCGACCTTGATCGTCGATGATTCGCACGGGCATCGGCGGCGCGTAGACCGCGTCGGCGAACCGCTGGTCCGGCGTGTGCGGCGTCAGCGCCGGCGCGCAGAGCGCCGACAGTCCGACCAGCCACAGCACGACGAGGCCCAGGCGCCGCATCACGACGCCTCCGCGCGTCCACGCAATCGCGGGTCCAGGAACGCCAGCGCTACATCCGAGATGAGCGATCCCAGAGCGAGGAACAGGCCGCCGGCGGCCGCGCAGCCCGCGACCAGGTACAGATCCCGGGAGCGTAACGCATCGAACATCAGGCGTCCGAGGCCCGGCCAGGCGGTCACGATTTCGACGACGAACGACCCGCTCAGCAGGCTTCCCAGGACCACGCCGTACACCGATACGACGGGGCGCAGTGACGGCTTCAGGGCATCCCGCCACAACACGCGGGCCGGCGACGCGCCCCGCGCCCGCGCCGCCACCACGTACGGTTCACCGAGCACGTCGGCCGTCGCCCTCGCCTGCAGCCGCTCGATCGTGGCCACGAGCGGCAACGCCAGCGCCGTCGCCGGCACCACCAGATGCCGGGCCAGATCGGCGGCCCAGGCCATCCAGCTGGCGCCGGTCGCCGCCGCCGTCGAGGTCATGCCGCCGGTCGGGAACCACCCGGTGCGTGCCGCCACGAACACCAGCAGCAGTGAACTGACCAGGGACGGCAGCGACAGGCCGACGATGGACGCCGCACGAATCAGGTGGGACACCGGGCTGCGACGGCTTCCCGCGATCACGCCGAGGGGCAGCCCGACCAGCGTGGCGGCGCCAAGCGCCACGACAGCCAGCACGGCGGTGTTGGCCGCGCGTTCCGCCACCAGGCCCGCCACCGGCCGGTTGTACATGAGGGACGTGCCGAAATCGAGCCGGACAACGTGTCCCAGCCAGTCGGCGAACTGGGCCACCGGGGGACGATCGAGCCCCAGTCTCGCCCGTTCGGCGGCTATAGACGCCGCCGACGCACCGGACCCGACCAGTTCCGACGTCGCGTCGCCGGGTGCCAGCCTCGTCAGCAGCAGGGCGGACGACGACACCACCACCACGAGCAGGACCGCGAAGGCCACGCGCCTGGCGAGAAACCGCAGCATCGCGCGCAGTATACCCGGTCGGCCCCGGCCGCTTCCCCTACTTCTTCTCGGGGAACAGCGTCACGCGCACGTACCGGCTCGTGTCGAGATACCGCCGCGCCGCGTCCGTCACCTTCTCAGGCGTCAGCGACCGGAACAGCACCGGGGCCTGAAGGTACGCGGCCGGGTCTTCGCCGAACTGCAGGCTGTCGGCCACCTTGCCGAGCAGGTACCCGTTCTCCTGGGAATCCGTCTCCCACTGGCGCAGCAGCGCCTCCCGCACGTCCGCCACGTGTTTGGCCGTCGGACCGTCGAATCGTAATCGCGAAATCTCCGCGAACAGCGTCTTCACGAGTTCGTCGGTGCGTTCGGGCGCGCAGCTGAAGTCGATGCCGATCTCGTACTCCGGCCTGGGCAGCCGCTCCACGTCCGACCGGACCTGCACGCCGTAGGTGCCCGACTGCTCTTCGCGGAGCACGAGTCCGAGTTGTCCTTCGAGCACCATGGTCAGGGCCTCGAACGTCACGCGTTCGGCCGGGCTCCACGGGAACGCCCCCGAGAACACCACGCGAACGCGGCTCTTGGGTTCGAGCCCCATGTGCACGACCTTCTCGACGACCTTCCCGGGCGTCGTGATCCCCACGTCCTTCCACGTCTCCTGACGCCGGAGCGACGGCAGCGACGCCAGGTATCGGGTCACGAGCGGCTTCATGGCCTCGACGTCGAGGCTGCCGACAAACACGAACGTGAAGTCGCTCGCGTCCGCGAACCGGTCCTTGTAGAACGCAAAGGACTTCGCCAGGTCCATCTCGGCGATGACCTCCGGCGACATCGGCCGGGCCCGGAGGTGATGCTGGGTGAGCGTCGTGTCGACGAGTTCTTCGAACACCGTGTCGGGCATCGCCCGGCGGTTGGCCAGCAGGCCTTTCATCTGGTCGGTCATGACCCCGAAGATCGTCGCGTCGGCCCGCGGCTGGGTCATCTGCAGGTGGATCAGCTGGAACAACGTCTCGATGTCCTTGACCGACCCGGTGCCCGTCAGGCCTTCGTGCGTCTCGCCGATGGTGGGCGTCACCGACACCACCTTGCCGGCGAGGACCTTACGAAGACCGTTCAAGTCGAAGGATCCGACGCCGCTCGCCGACACCACCTGGGCGGCCGTCATCGCCGGCACGAAGTCACGGTCGGGCGCGAGCGACGATCCGCCGGGACTGAACGCCCGGAAGACCACTTCGTCCTGCTTGAATGCCGTGGGCTTCAGCACGACCCGTACGCCGTTGGACAGGAGCCACTCGGTGGTGCCCGCCGCCGCGTTCGTCGTGGTCTTCACGATCGTGCCTGGCTGCGGCAGCGTCTCCAGCAGCACGTCGGTGTGCACCGCGTCCACGGGGGCGTCGATCTTCTTCGCCACGACCGCGCCGACGATGGATCGCAGCCGCGACTCGGTCGGCACCGTCAGCCCAGGCTGGTCCGGCGCGAAGACGACGATGACGCGGTTCCGATCGCCGTTCCACTCGTGCGCGAGGGCGTTGACCTCGGCCAGCGTAACGTTGGGCAGGAACTTCTGGTGCTGTTCGTACTCCCACGCGATGCCGGGAATGGACTCGTCGGTCAGGAAGTTCCTGATGTACTCGTCGGCCAGCGGCGCCGAATCCTGGGTGGTCTTCTCGGCGACCGCCTGTTCGTAGAGCCGCAGCAGGGTGCGTTTCTCGCGGTCGAGTTCCGACGGCGTGAAACCGTGGCGGGCGACACGCTCCCCTTCCGTGATCATCGCGTCCAGCGCCCGTTCGATGGCGTCCGGCTTGGCGATCGCCGTCATCGTCGCGGCTTCCATCGTCCGGACGAAGATCGTCCGGTTGACGTTGGCAGCCACGAAGGGCGGGTCGGCCTTCTGGCTCAGCTCGGCGAGGCGATCGTTCAGCATGCCGGCGTAGAGGTGGTCGACGATCCGCTGCCGGTACGACTCGACGGTGGCCTGCTCGCGCAGCGGCAGCTTGTTATAGATGGCGATGCTGGCCGCCGGCATCTCCTTGTCGGTCACGATCGCGTAGGCGGTGCCAGGCTGCGGAGGGACGTCGAAGTAGGTTCGCGGACGCGCGAGCAACGCCGGCGGGATCGCCGAGAAACGTTCCTTGATCAGCTGTTCGACGGTCGCCTTGTCGAAATCGCCCACCGCCACGACCGCCATCAGGTCCGGGCGGTACCAGTCCTTGTAGAACCGCTTCAACCGATCGTGGGTAAACGTCTCGAGCGACTCTTTCGTGCCGATCGGAATCCGCTTCACGTACTGCGACCCTTTGAGCAGGATCGGCAGGACCTGGTCCTGCATGCGGGCCGAGGCGCCGCGACGCAGACGCCATTCTTCGACGATGACGCCACGTTCCTTGTCGATTTCCTCCGGATCGAACGACAGGTGGCGAGCCCAGTCCTCCATCACCTGGAGGGCGCGTTCCATCACACCCGACCGGTTGGTGGGGACCTGCATGACGTACGTGGTGTCGTCGAAATTCGTGAAAGCGTTCAGGCTCGGGCCGAACCGCATCCCGAGCGATTCCATGAAGGCGCCGATTTCCTGCTTGCGGAAGTGTTTCGAGCCGTTGAACGCCATGTGCTCGACGAAGTGCGCCAGCCCCAGCTGGTCGTCGTCTTCGAGCACCGACCCGGCGTTGACCACCAGCCGGAGCTCCGCACGGTTCTCCGGCCGACGATTCTCGCGGATGTAGTACCGAAGCCCGTTGGGCAGGCGGCCCACGGTGATCGCCTGGTCCACCGCAATCCGCTGCGATGCCGACGGAAGCGCCGGCGCCGCCTGGGGAGTCGCGGCCCCCCGCGCGGCGGCCGCCAGGGCAGACTGGCCCGCGACCGGCCTCGTCAGGATGACGGACGCCACGCCCCACACGAGCAGGGCCGGAAGCAATACGCGCGAATGACGGCGACGAATCATGGGTCTGGGTCCTCTGGCCGACCGCGCGGCCTGTCCTTCCAGTCTACTCCGTTGGTGGAGGATTCCCGGCGGCTTCGGTTCTTTGGACGCCGCGGGCGGCCGTCCGGCTTCACGGGACGGGGCTCCGGGGCCCGATGGTGCTACCATCCCGCCATGTTTCAGACCTGGCCCAACCTCGCGTTGCAGTCCCGGATGTCCGACGGGCTGACCGCCCTCATGTGGCGGGTCTCGGACATGGGCTACGAACCTTTCCTCGCGGCCGCGGTCGCCGTGCTCATGTTCGGCGTGCACTTCCGCCGGGGGTTTCTCGTCCTGCAGATGCTCCTCTGGTCAGCGCTGGTGAACAGCGCCCTGAAATCGTGGTTCGCGATGCCCCGGCCCGTCCACGTCGACCGCCGCGTGGTGGCCGTCTACGGCACGACCACGACGCCGTTCACGGACATGGGCGCGACGTCGTTCTTCGGGGGAATCCCGGACGAGGTGCTCCGCCACGTGCGGGCCGCCATTCCGCCCGGCAGCGACGAATTCGGCTTTCCGTCGGGGCACGTTCAGAGCACGGCGGTGCTGTGGGGGACCGGCGGGTTGCTGTGGAACCAGCGGATGGTCCTGAGGCTGGCGCCGCTGGTCGTCGTGCTGATGGCCCTGTCGCGGATGTACCTCGGCCGGCACTTCCTCGGCGACGTGCTGGGCGGCGCCGCGCTCGGCGCGCTGCTCCTGGGGGCGTTCGTCGTCGCACGCAGGGCGAAGTGGGACGAGGAACTGTTCGAACCCGCCACGACCGCGCTGCGCGCCGCCGCGCCGAACGTCGCGGCCTGGTTGCTCCTGGTCGGCGTGCCGCTGGGCGCGTTGTACACGTTTCCGGAACGCGCGGGCATGATGCTCGGCGTCAACGTCGCGTTCCTGATCGTGGTACGCCGCGGCCTTCCGGACGACGGCGGGACGCTGGTCCAGCGCGTTGGACGGGTCGCCCTCGCGCTCGTCATCTTCGCGTTGTCCAGGGGCGTCGTGACGCTGTTCGAAGGCGCTGCGCGCGCGCCGGAGCACCTCTGGTGGCTGCGCGCGCTGGAGACATTCGCGCCGGCCTTCCTGATGTTGTGGGGCACGGTCATCGCCAGTGCGAAGGCGAACCTCGTTAGAAAGTGAACCCCACCCCGAGCTTCACGGCCGGGCTGTCGATGAAGCCCAGCTTCACCTCGACGAAGAAGCCGTCCCTGTGGGTGAGACCCACAAGCCCGTTGACTCCCCCACGAAGCTCCGAGTCACGGCCCCGACCCGGCCCAGTGTCATAGACGAACACGTTGGCTGCGGGTCCCCCGCCGGCGATGACCGACCAGGGCGACCGCCGGAACGGGTAGGTGTAGACGAATTCCATGTTGAGGGCGAGCAGGGTCAAATGGTCGCCAAAACCGAGCTCGATGTTGGGCCTGACCAACACCCTGTCCGCCACCGGGCCGCTGACCATGTGCGCGCCGATGTAGAACTGGTCAGGATCGCCGCTCGCGCCGGCGCGAATGCCAAACGACTGCGCGGACGCCGCGGCCGGCAGCGCGCAGATGAACCCCGCCACGACCAACGCACGCCATCCCGTCGCAATGCTCATGGGTTCCTCCGGGTCGTCCGGTCGTGGAGGGAGCAAGACGTGTACCTGCGCAAGAGCGGCCATTGCCCGCGAATCCCGCGGCGCAGCCATGTCGTTATTACACGGCCCCAGGTGTAACCCATTCAGCGAGCCCCCTGCCCCCCTCGACTTCGCTCGGGGTGCCCTGAGCGAGCATCCTGACGAGCGAGTCGAAGGGCAGGCTCCAGGCCCCAGGCCGAGAGCCGAGGGCCGTGAGCCGCGAGCCGCGAGCCGTCCCTTGCCGTATACTCCGCCGGATGACACGCATCACACCTGCCGCCCGCACCCTCCTGACCGCGCTCGTGGCCCTGTGTACCGCTGCGCCCCTCGGGTTCGCCGACACGTATCTGCGCCAGCCCGGCATCGACGTGGTCAACTACGCGTTTTCGCTGACGTTATCGGACGAGACGGACTCGATTGCGGGCGAAGCCGTGATCGACGTGGCCGTGATGCGGCCCGACGTACGGGAAATCCGCCTCGACCTCACGGCCGCCGCGTCCCGGACGGACGGCAAGGGCATGACGGTGTCACGCGTGCTCGTCGACGGAGCGCCGGCGGCGTTCACGCACGACACCCGGGGACTGAGTCTCACGCTTTCCGCGCCGCCGCCGCCGGGCGGGAGGCTGCGCGTGACCGTGACCTACCGGGGCATCGCGGCGCAGGGCCTGCGCATCGGCACCAACCGCCACCGCGAGCGCACGTTCTTCTCGGACAACTGGCCGGATCTCGGCCGGCACTGGCTGCCGCTCGTCGATCATCCGTCCGACAAGGCGACCTGCGAGTTCATCGTCACCGCCCCGTCGCACTACCAGGTCGTGTCGAACGGCGTCATCGTCGAAGAGACGGATCTGCCCGCCGGCGGCCGACGCACGCACTGGCGGCAGGCGGTGCCGATCGCGCCGTGGCTCTACACGCTGGGGGTCGCGCGGTTCGCGGTCCAGCAGGTGGACGACTTCCGCGGCCGGCCCATCCAGACGTGGGTGTTTGCGGCCGACCGCGAGGCTGGGTTTGCCGACTTCGCGGAACCATCGCGGCACGTCCTGGAGTATTTCAGCGACGCCATCGGGCCGTTCGTGTACGAGAAACTGGCAAACATCCAGTCGCCGGCGACCAGCGGCGGAATGGAGGCGGCCTCCGCCATCATGTACGGCGAGAACCTGGTGACCGGTCAGCGCCAGACGAGAGTGCGCAACGTGGTCATCCACGAGATCGCGCACCAGTGGTGGGGCAACGCGGTCACGGAATCCGACTGGGACGATGTGTGGCTGAGCGAGGGGTTCGCGACGTACTTCACGCTGCTCTTCCAGGAACACGCGTACGGACACGACGCGTTCGTGGCGGGATTGCTGGATGCGCGCGCGCGAGTCTTCGCCTTTCACGCGAAGAACCCCGGATACCGCATCGTCCACGACACGCTCGCCGACACCTCGAAGGTCGTGACGAGCCAGCAGTACCAGATGGGCGCGTGGGTCCTGCACATGCTGCGCGGGCTCGTGGGGGATGCGGCGTTCTGGAAGGGCATCCGCGCGTACTACGCGGAGTTCGTCAACCGGAACGCGACGACGGCCGACTTCCAGCGCGTGATGGAAGCGGCGTCTGGCCGCCCGCTGGGCACGTTCTTCGATCAATGGCTGCGGCGCGGGGGGCTGCCCTCGATCGACGTGAGCTGGACGTACGACGCCGGGTCGCTGGCGATCACCGTCACGCAAACCCAGCGGGAAGCGCCGTACGCCATCGATCTGCCCATCGAAATCGTCCCCGAAGAAGGGCCGATGAAGCGGGAACTGCTGTCACTGAAAGAGCGCCGGCAGACGTTCAGGATCGCGGCCGACGGCCCGGCGCGCGGGATGACGATCGATCCCGATCACTGGGTGCTGATCGAGGCAACTGCCGTGCGGAAGTAGGGACCCGGCAGGGCTGAAGCCCTGCCCCACACCAATCCAGCCGAACCGCCGGGCTACGCGAGCGGGCCGAGGCGCTGCAGCCGCAGGTGGGGGCGTTCGAGCGCGCGGGATGCGGCGAGATCGACGTCGAACTCCGCGACCCAGTCGTTGATCATCTCGGCGTCCACCAGCATCTGCTGCACGCGCCACGCGTCGCGCGTCGCGTCGGGTCCGACGTACGTGTGCCGCAGGTTCCGCGCCTCGGGATCGAGGCGAGGCACGCCGTGCTCCGCGTGGTAGGCGTCGAACGCCGCGCGCAGCCGCTCCGGCGTCCACGCCTCGCCGCTCGCGTCCTGCGCCTGGTCCAGCGCCGCGAGGGCTGCCGCGTGCTGGCCGATCGACCACGCGCGCAGGAACGTGAAGACGCGGGTGCGGCACGCCGCCGTGAAGGCGCGCGTGTCGCGCGTGATGTCGGCCGGCGCCTCGTCGGCGCCGGGAGGCCGCAGGTCCTTCGTTCCGCGCGCGGATCGTCCCATCGGCTGGCCGTCGGGGTTCCGCATCCGCTCCCACTCGTCCGCCAGGCTCGAGTCCACGGCGCTCAGCAACGTCCGGAGGTAGACCTCCATGTCCACGACCTCGTCGTTCTTGACGCCGTCGGGCACGGTCTGGCTGAGGACCTTGTAGACGCCGTTCAGGTGGCGCAGCAGCAGGCCCTCCGATCGCTGGAGCTCGTAGTCGAGCACGTATTCGTCGAACGAACGGAACTGCTCGAACATCTCCCGCGCGATGGACTTCGGCCGGATGTTCTCCTCGCCGACCCACGGGTGTTTGTCGGCGAACGCGTTGAACGTCTGGTAGATGAAGTCGGCGAGGGGCTTCGGATACTCGAGTTTCTCGAGTTCCTCCATACGCCGGTCGTACTCCATGCCGTCGGCCTTCATCTGCGCCACCGCCCGATCCTTGATCCGGTCGAGCTGCCGCCGCAGGATGATCTCGGGGTTCTCGAGAATCGACTCGACGAGCGTGAGCAGATCGAGGGCGTAGGTCGGCGAGTCGGGATCGACGAGCGGGATCGTTTCGAGCAGGTACAGCGACAACGTCTGGTCCATCGAGAAGTCGTCCTGCAGGTCCACGTTGACCTGCAGCGTGGACCCGTCCTCGGTCCGCGGCACGAACTCGATGATGCGGCGGTCGACCAGCGCGCGGAACAGCTGCCAGGCCCGGCGGCGGTGCGCGCCCTTCGCGCTGTCGGGTTCGTGGCTCTCGCGAATGAGTCGCTGCATCGCGCGGCACCCGTCGCCGCGGCGGCTCAGCACGTTGAGGAGCATGCCGTGCGAGACGGCGAACCGCGACGTCAGCTGTTCGGGTTGGGCCGCGATGAGGCGCTTGAACGTATTGAGATCCCAGTTGACGAAGTTGTGCTCCGGCGGCCGGCGTTTCGTCACCTTCTTCCCGTCGCGCGCGGCCTTCTCACTGAGCTTGAGATTCTCGATGACGTACTCGGGCGCCTGCACGACGACGAAGCCGCGGTCGTCGAACCCCTTGCGGCCCGCGCGCCCGGCGATCTGATGGAAATCGCGCGCGCTCAGGTGCGCGGTCTTCCGCCCGTCGAACTTGCACAGGCGCGTGAAGAGCACCGTCCGGATGGGCACGTTGATGC
>CAZJRM010000025.1:0-17560 GCA_964547975.1 uncultured Vicinamibacterales bacterium
GGCTACAGCGCCGACACCGGCCCGCTCGGCGGACTCGCCGTATCGCGCACGGGGTGGGGCTTCAGGGTGAGGAAGCCGGCGGCGTCGGAACAGCTGTTTCGCGCGGGCGTGGCCACGGCGGACGTGGCGGGCTTCGCGGAGTACCGCGGGACCTTCAGGCAATCGGACTCGAATCTCGGCCTGCGCGTGCACGCCCTCGCCTCGAGCGTCAACGTCATCAACTTCTTCGGGTTCGGCAACGAGACGCCCAAAGAGACGGACCGCGCGCGTTACCGGGCGCGTCAGCGGATCTTCAGCGTGTCGCCGAAGGCCATCCTGGAAGTCGGGCAGCGTTTCGAAGCCTATCTCGGGCCCGAGGTCCGGTATTCCACGACCGTCTCAGGTGAGGGGACCATCCTCGATGAGATGAGACCGATCGGCTTCGATCGGATGGGACGGCTCGCCGTTCGCGGCGGGTTCGACTTCGACTCACGGGAGCCCGCGAGCCGTTCGGACCCCGGCGGCGAACAGTCGAATCCGCTGCCGATGGGCCAGTCCACCCGCTCGGTGAACGGAGTGGCCGTTCGTGCCTCGGGGTTTGTCGTGCCCAAGGTGTGGGACGTCGGCTCGTCCTACGCGGGCGCCGAGGGGATGGTGGCCGCGTTCCTGGGGAACGAACGCGCGCACCTGGCGCTGCGCGCCGGGGGACAGAAGGTCTCGGACGGCTACGCCTGGTTCGACGGTGCCTTCGTCGGCGGGCATCTCACGCGCGGCTACGCCTCTCACCGATTCACCGGCGACGCCTCCGTGTACGGGTCGCTGTCGGTGCGTGCGTGGATGGCCACGATGCCGATCGTCGTCCCGGTCAGGATCGGCGCCCTGGCCTTCGTGGACACCGGGCGGGTCTGGCTGAAGGGAGAGGCGTCCGACGTCTGGCACCATACCGTCGGTGGCGGGCTGATGGTCAGGCCTCTGTCGACACGCGCCACGTTCTTCGCGGCCATCGGGCACGGCAAGGAAGGCAACCGGTACTACGCCGGGTTCGGGCTTCCGTTCTAAGAACAGGGGATAGGGAACGGGCGATAGGGAACAGGGAAGAGCCAGGACCCTTCGCCCTGTCCCTGATCCCTTTCCCTATTCCCTATCGCCTACTCCCTGTTCCCTGTCACTTGATCTGTTCAGGGATCTTGAAGCTGACCTTGCACGCGTCGAGCGCCTTCGCGACGGCTGCACCCTTCGCGAAGACCCCGTTCAGTTCCGCGATGGCCGCAGGCACGTCCTTCTTCGCGTTCCGATACGAGTCGAACACGGCTTCGGTCGGCCACATGCCCCCCATCAGCCCGTTCTTGGCCTGAGTCAGCTTCGTCACCACGTAGTCGGACGGACCCTGCTGCCCGAAGCCGCCTCCCTGCCCGCCCCGGCCGAACGCCGGCGCCGTGAACTTGGGAGCCACGACGGCCACCTGCTTCGTGTAGACGTCGAACGCCGTCTTCGTGTCGGCAGGGACGTCCTTGCGGCCGGCAAGTTCCTTGGTGATCTCCGCCAGGCGCGTGTTGAACGCCGAGAACGCGCTGACCGCGCTCGCCGCGCTGGCCTGCAGGGCCTGGATCTCCATCGCCATGTCGAACAACTTCTTCCGCTCGATGGCCGTCAAGGCCACCTCGGGATCCGCGCTGACGCGGATGGGCTTCGTGTCAACGGTCTTGCCGTCGACCACGAGCGCAACCGTGTAGGTGCCCGGCAGTACGAACGGTCCGGCAGCCGCACCGCCGCCGAAGCCGCCGCCACCGAAGCCGCCGGTGGTTGATGGGCACCCCGCGCCGAATGGACTCACGGCCTGCTGACCTCCCGGTCCTCCGGGCCCGCTCGGCCCTCCCTGGCCCTGGCCACCCTGCTGCCCGCCTCGTCCGCCGGTTGCCGCCGGTGACGGTCCAGGTTCGACGCGCAGATCCCAGCACGCTGTCTGCATCCCGGTCTTCTTGCTGTTGTTCAACACCTGGCCCGTGATTTCACGTACGGTCTTCCCGGCTGTGTCCGTGATCTTCAACGCGACGTCTTCCACCTGGCGCTTCTGCGTCCAGGTCAGGCGCGCGGCGGCCGGCGGGTTCTGTCCGTAGAACACCTGGTCGCCCCAGAACTCGTAGTTGCGGTCGCGCGATGGCCGCCGGTACATCGCCGCCGGCGGCGTGAAGAGCGTCGCGTCCGCCTTCTGCGCCGCCGCGTATTCCTGGATTGGCTCCAGGTGATCGAGGATCCACAGCGCCCGCCCGTGCGTCGCCAGCACCATCGCGTTGTCGCGCGGGTGCAGGGTGATCTCGTCGATGCGCACCGTCGGGAGATTCGCCTTTACGCGTGTCCACGAGCCGCCGCGGTCGAGCGACACGAACAGCCCGGTTTCGGTGCCGAGGTAGAGCACGTCCGGGTTCTTCTGGTCTTCGGTCAGCGTGCGGGCAACTTCGCCCTTCAGCGTGCCGGCAACCGAGCGCCAGTTCTGGCCGAAATCGTTACTGACGTAGATCCACGTCTCGAAGTCGTTCTGGCGGTGGCCGTCGAATGTCGCGTACACCGTGCCCGCGTCGAAACGCGACGGCACGACTTCCGAAACGTAGATGTCCTTCGGCAGTCCGGGAATCCGATCCGCGACCTGCGTCCAGGCCTTTCCGCCGTCGCGCGTCACGGCGACACGCCCGTCATCTGTGCCGGCCCACAAGACGCCGGGGGCCTTGGGGGATTCCGCGAACGAGACGATGGTGGGCCACGCCACGATCCCGTCGTTCCTGGCGATGGTGATGTCCGTGTTCTTCACGCCCATCGTCACCTGGTCGTCACGCTTGACGTTGCTCGTGAGATCGGGGCTGACCGCCGTCCACGACAAACCGCGATCGGACGATCGGAACACCTTGTTGGCCGCCGCGTATATCACGGCGGGACTGTGCGGCGACATCACGAGGGGCGTATCCCAGTTCCAGCGCAGGGCGGGTTCGCCAGGCTTCGCCTGCGGCCGAATCGACTGCGTCTCGAACGTGACACGATCGACGCGTACCATGTTGCCGTCCTGCGACTCCGTGTACGCCACCCGGTAGTTCGTCGGGTCCTGCAGCACGACGAACCCATCCCCGCCCTGGAGCGTTGCCCAGTGGTGATTGGCGATTCCCGGGGCGCCACGAACCGCGCTCGGGCCGCACCAGTTGTAGTTGTCCTGCATGCCGCCGCACACGTTGTACGGCACGGCCATGTCGACGGAGACGTGATAGAACAGCCCCACCGGCAGGTTGGGGATGAAGACCCACGTCTTGGCCATGTCGTACGACACGGCCAGGCCGCCATCGTTGCCAATCCACACGTGGCGCGAATTCGCCGGGTTGATCCAGATGGCGTGGACGTCGTCGTGCGTCGAGGCCGCGACGTCGTTGGCGAAGTTCTTCCCGCCGTCGAGGGTCTGCCACAAGCCGACCCCGCCCAGGTAGACCACCTCAGGGTCGTTCGGGTCGATCCGGAACTTGCTGAAGTACATCGGCCGGGGGTTGGCGCTGTTCACCTTCTTCCACGTCGATCCGGCATCGTCCGATCGGTAGAGCCCGGTCGCCCCGCCGGCGGCCGGCACGCCGCCCCCGGCCTGCCCGCCCTGCGCGGCCTGACCCGCGGCGGGTGAAGCCGTGCCCCCGCGGCCACTCTGGCTGGGCGGCGTCGGGGCTTCGATGAGGGCGTAGACCGTATTGGGTTTCCGGCGGTACACGTCGACGCCGATGCGTCCGAGCGGGCCTTCCGGGAGGCCGCCCTTCAGCTTCGCCCAGGTCTCGCCGCCATCGGTCGACTTGTAGAGCCCGCTGCCGGGGCCGCCGCCGTTCATGCAGCAGGCGGTGCGGCGCCGCTGGTAGAGTGACGCGTAGAGGACGCGGCTGTTCAGCGGATCCATCACCAGTTCGTTCGCGCCGGTGTCCTCGTCGCCCTTGAGCACCTGCTTCCAGGTCTTTCCGCCGTCCGTCGTCTTGTAGACGCCTCGTTCGCCGCCGGGTCCCCACAGGGTGCCGGTTGCGGCGACGAACACGATGTTGTTGTCGCGCGGGTCGATGACGATGCGGTTGATGTGGCGCGAGGTGCGGAGGCCCATGTTGACGTAGGTCCTGCCGCCGTCGGTCGATTTGTAGGCCCCGTCGCCCCAGGACGTGCTCTGCCGGTTGTTCGATTCGCCGGTGCCGACCCAGACGAGGTCCGGGTTGGACTGCGAGATCGTGACGTCACCAATCGACATCAGGCCCTGCGTCTGAAACTGCGCTTCGAAGGTCGTGCCGGCATTCGTGGTCTTCCACACGCCGCCGTGCGCCGTGCCGACGTAGAAGAGCGACGGATCGGCTTCGTACACCGCCAGGTCCGATATGCGGCCCGACATTGATGCGGGGCCGATCGGCCTGAAATGCAGCGTATCGAACGGGCCGGCCGGCGGGGCCGCCGGCGTGGGAGTCGATTGGCCGATCAGGGGCTGAGCGACCACGGCCAGCAGTACGGCCAGGGCCAGCCCGGGCAAGAGACGCTTCAACATCGAGACGGCCTCCTCGGAAACGGGACTACGGGATGCGGGATTATACGGCGACCGGAGGCCCGGGTCACTTGGGAACGACGACGGCCGTGTCGGTCGAGACCTGGAACCGTCTGAAGTTCCGGTAGCGGGCGACGCCGAGCGTCATGATCTTGTTCTTGGGGTTGTACGATTCGCGCATTTCTGCCGGCAGCCACAGGCCGAGGGTGTCGCTGCGCTGGAAACGAACGATGTACTCCATCCGGCCAGCGCCCTCGCGTTCGTAGAGCACCCGCGCTTCGGCCACGGCTCCCGAGATGGGATCGATCAGGAACCGCCCCTGGGCGGGTTGATCCGTCCCGAGCAAGGCGACCGTCAGGGTAGGGCTGGTCGTTTCCCGGTAGTCGATCTGGACGAACTGCCGGCCGTCCACCTCCTTGAGACCCTTCATCGCGAAGTGAAAACGCGGCTGGTTCAGCCGCTCGAGAAAGGCCAGGGCGAACAGCGGCGCGTTGACATTCCGTTCGACGGGTCCGAGGTTGAACCGCGCGCTCTGCGACCGGATGGCGTTCAACCGCGCGCGGCTCTCCATGGACGGGTCGAGGAACAGGCGCTGCAGCCGCTCGTCACGCTCGCGTACGGGGCTGCCGTCCACCTCGAAGATGTCCCGGAACGACACCCAGCCTTCCAGCGGGTCCGGGCGGACCAGCAGCAGGTCGGACTTCAGCCGGAGGTTTCTCGTCTTCGCGCCGGGAGACCAGTCGCTCTGGTCGTACTCCTCCTCGGCCACCACCGACGAGTAGTCCCGCTGGTAGGCATCGATGTAGTCAGCGACACGCGCGAGGATTCGTCTCAGTTCCGCTCGTGCCTCCGCCGACACCGCAACGTCGCGTTGGCGTTCCGACCGCGTCGGCACGGGGGCGGCGCGAGGCGTGTCCGCCGGCGCCTGGCCGACTCTCGGTGTCACGTCCGAGGCGTCTGGTCTGGCTGCCAACCAGCCTGGGGCGCGCACCACGACTCCCGGACGGCCCGTGGTGACCGTGACACGCGTCGGGCCATCCGCCGGCGCCGATCCGGCGAGCGTCAGCACGTAACACGCGGACAGGTCCGCGAGCGCGCGGCCGATGAGTGGATCGGGGTTCCGGCCGATCGGCGTGAACTGACCACCGGTTGCCCGCGCCAGCGCGTCGAGGGCTTTCGCGTCCGGGAGTTCGCCTCCGAGCGCACTGGCTTTCAAGCCGAACGCGTGGAGCACGACGTGCGACTGAATCGCGGCCAGGGCCGCGGCGTCGACCCCGACCGGCGAATCCTTGCCGGCCCCCGTCAGACCACCCGAGAGCAGGATGACGGCCTTGCGACCTGGCGTCGATCCGAGCGACACGAACAAGGTTCGAAGGTCGGCGACGTTGGAACGCGCCGCACCGCCGCCTGGCTGGTCGCCCCCGGAGGTCAGCGGCAGTCCTCCTGTCGGCGGAGTCGTCCCAGACGAGGCGCTGCCGGCGCGTTCGCCACCCAGTTCGACCGGACGATCGCTGCGCGCGAACGGATCGGGCGTCGACAGGCTCGCGATGGATCGTTGCCCGACGATGCCGCGCAGCGACGCGACGAGCGAGGGCCTGTCCGTGTCGAGCGAGACGGGACCAGCGGGGAGAGGAAGCGGCACGATGGCGATGCGGTCACCGAGGCCGAGGCGATCGAGGATGCCGCGAGCGGCCGCCGTCGCCGGCTTCTCGTCTCCACGGACGAGCGTCGTCTGGTCGACGACCAGGACGATCGACCGTGACGGTTCGGCGACGAAACGGTTCGGGGTGCCCCTCGCCGCCTGGAGCGCCTCCGTGTCGGGCAGGGCACCGGGGCCTCGCGTGACGTAGCGAAGCGCTGTCACGGTGCGCGGTTCACCGTTGACGGTCACCGAGAAATCAGCCGGACCGAGGGTGTCCACCGCGGTGCCCACGCGGTCGACGACGACCACGTCGAGCAGGGCCGGCGCCTGCGGCGAGGGCATTCCACTCTGGTGCGCGAGAAACGCTGTGAGTGTGAGGGGTGCCATGAACGCCAGGCCGGCGGCGGCGAATCGACGCATTGGTGAATCCTCGACCCTGGAGACGCGGCATCGCACCGGTTCCGGGGCGAGTGTAGCGCGATCGAGGGCCGCCGGTCATTCAGCCGGACGTGCCCTGCCGCGTTCGCGTCGCATGGGCAACCGAAACCTGCCCGCGTGTATCGGTGTCCGCCAGGCTGATCTGGCCGCGTTGATCTGAAGCGAGCGACAACTGGCCTGGCGACGCCCCGTGCACGCGGCTTTGAATCTCGACGATGGCCTCGCGTGACGCGCGGCGGAACGCCCCATCGAGCGCGTGCGCGCCGGAGGCGTCCCTCAGCGGGACGACGGCGGCCGGCGTGCCCACCTTGCCGAGCGCGTCGGCCGCTGCCACACGAACGGCGGACGAGTCGCGGGCCAGCGCCGCGACGAGCGCAGGTTCCGCGTCCGCGCGCCTGAGTGACCCCAGGGCGCCAGCGGCTCCGGCCGCCAGGCGTTCTTCCTCGGACGACAACGCGCCCCGCAACGCGGCGACGGCCTCGGATGACTCGTCGCGGCCAATCGCGGCGATGCACGCGAGCGCCGTTTCGATCTGACCCGTTTCCGTGGCGCGTGCCAAGCGACGGATGGCCATCGCGGCCGGGAAGTCGCTCCCAAGGGCTGCCACCGCCGCGGCCGCGACGCGGTCGGGCGCCTCCCCGGTGGCGAGGAGCACCACCGTTTCCCGACCCGATGGTCCGAGCGCCACGGCCGCCTGGAGGCGCACTTCCGGGCTGTCGTCGGTGAGCGCGGCTTCGAGGGCACGTCGTGTTGCAGCATGGTCCGGAAACTTGGCCACGAGCGCGGCGAGATTCGCGAATCGTGCGGACGCCTCAGGTTCGTTCGCCAGGTTCGCGGCGATGCGGGCCGCGAGGTCTTCGGGCCGCTCGAGCCGCCGGGCGATGGCGAGCACCGCCGGGAGGATCTCCGGCAGCCGCTTGCGGGCGTCGCTCAGGAGCGTCGAGGGCACATCGAGGCGGAGTTCGCCGTGGGACACCGAACACCGCAGCCGCGGGACGACATCTCCGTCGGCGACGGCGAGATCCCCGCCGAGCAATCGCCGCAGCAGCGACCGTGTCTCGGCGTCGAAAATCGCCCGCGCGAGTTCCGGCGACCCCTGCAGGTACGCCGCGCGGTCGAACACGGGATCGCCAATCTCGATCTCACGCTCGCCGAAGGTCTTCTCGACCATCGAGGTGACGCCTTCCGCGCGCAGCGTCATGCCGTACTCCCCGTGTTTCAGGCCGCCGATGACGATGCGGGTGCCGTGTTCGTACTTGCCGCGGCGGTACCCCTCGATCGACACGGGCAGGCCGCCGGCGGTGCCCTTCAGCGAGGTCACGATCCCGGCGAACGTGTGGAGGCGCGGATCGCTGATGCCGGCGGCTGAGGCCGCGGCCCGCCACTGGGTGCTTCGATCCTGCGAAACCAGCCAGGCGATCAGGTAGGCGACCGAGCCGCCTCCGACCGCGAGCAGCAGGCCGAACATGGCATCCACAGGTCACCTCACAGCAGGCGGACCACCGGCTCCTGGTGCATCAGTTCGCGTTTGGTCAGCAGGTCGTGCACGGTCGCGACGAGCCAGCGTTCGGCGTTCACGCCGAAGGACACATCCAGTCGGGGACGGCGGTCGTGCGGTTCGTGTGCCGGATCGAGGTAGCCCAGCGTCGGGCTCGATTCGTTGAGCGGGACCACGACTTCGGCCCTGCCCGAGGCGCCGCCGACCTTCTGCAGGTCGCCCGCCGCGTCCCAGACGAACTGTCGTTCGCCGCCGTCCGAGCGGGCGACCTCGCAGATGACGAGCTTGAAGACCGACTCCGGTTCACCCATGGCGCAGGTCGGCACCAGCTGGCGTCTCCAGAAGTCGGTCGGCGTCGGGAAACGAGTTCCCTGGGGAATGACGATGGTGTGGTGGGCCGTGCCGGTTGCCGCGTCGTGCGTCAGCACGGCGTAGTCGTGCACGATGAAGTCGGCCGTCGCGACGCGGTTCGCCGCGAAACAGGCGGCGCCGTAGGCGACCGCCTCGAAGGGCTGCCAGGCACGCACGCGCCCGCGGCCGAACCGCCGTTCGAGCAGGGGGAACACACCGGGCAGCAGCGTGGACCCGCCCACGACCAGCACGTGTTCGAGCGCGTCGGCCGACACCGCGCCGCCGGCGAACATCTCGTCGAAACACCGTTCGAGGTCCCGGTAGAATCCGCGTTGCTCGAGGATGGAGACCAGTTCGCCTCGGGTGAGGTCGACCAGGTTCGAGCCGGGCGCGCGGCGCGCCGCGTCTCCGAGTGACCCGGGCGGCAACATCAGGAACGGCGACGACTCGGCAAAGAACACCGCCTCCTTCACGCGGCACGCCTCGGCCAGCATCAGCCTCCGCCAGAATCGCGTGTCCTCGTCGTCCGCCCACTCGTCGACGGCATAGCCCATCTTCGCGGCCACGTGGCAGAGCACCCAGCTGTCGACCGCGCAGCCACCCAGCGGGAGGCCACGCTTCGAGACGACCTGCGCGTGTCCGCCTTCGGCGCCGCGGGCGCTCAGGCGGACGACCTCGGTGTGCATCGTGCCGCCGCCGATATCGACGACCAGCACGAGGCTGTCTTTCGTGATGCCGAGACCGTAGCCGAGCGCCACGGCGAGCGGTTCGTCGACGAAGCGCACCCGGCGGACGCCGAGTTCGTGCAGGACGCCCTGCACCTCCGCGCGGTAGGTCTCGAAGGCCGAGACCGGCGCGGCGACGACAAGATCGCGAATCCTCGCGCCCGTCGTTCGTTTCACCTCCGCCAGCAGTTCGCGGAGGAAGGCGCGGGCGACGCCTCGTGCCGTCACCGGCACGCGGCCAACCCGTCCGAGCGTGCGTGTGGCTTCGGTGCCGAGTGCGGACTTGAACGCCGGCACGAACGCCGGGTGCAGCGACGCCTGGTTGCGTTCGAGCGCCTGGCGGCCGATGAAAGCCGTGCGACCCAGGAAGAAGTGGCGAGCGATGGGGCCCCAGGCACCGAGACGATCCCCCAGCCCGGGGTGATCGATCAGGTGTACCGCCGACGGCACCATGCGTGGCGCTTCGAGCGGATCGCCGGCGTCCGGCAGGCGGCACACCGCCGGCAATTCGACGAGCGATGCCTGGCCGGAGGCATCATCCCATCGCGCGATGCCCGAGTTCGTCGTTCCGAGATCCAGTGCCCACGCGTGCATGAGAGGCCCGGCGACGGATTGTACCGCGTCTCAGGGCCGTTTCGCCGGCGCGGCCGGCTTCGAGCGATCCTCGTAGGGCCGCAGGTGCCATTCGAAGAAGACCCAGGTCCGGTTCCAGGAGTCGATCTGCTCGGGTGAATCGACCCGTTCGAGCGTGTTCGGGTCCACACGCCGGCTGAACGCATGCCCCCCGCTGCCACCCCACGGCGCCGGATCGACGTAGACCTTCGTCTCCGCGAGATCGGCCTTTCGCGAACGCAACGCGTCGACGATCTGCTGATCCTCGACGAAGTCCACGTCGGTGTCGTTGGTCGCCACGTGCACGAGCAGCGGCGTCTTGAGCTTGTCGACGTGGTAGAGCGGTGACCGCTGGATGTAGATGTCGCGTTTCTCGAACGGCAATCCCTGCACCCGCTTCTGCGTCGAGAAGTCCCACTGGTAACTCGGGCCCTTGTACGACAACCGGAAGACGAGGTTCGTGACCGGGACGATGGCGGCGGCGGCCTTGATGGGCGTGACGTCGCGGAACACGGACAGCAGCGTGATGTAGCCGCCGTGGCTCCAGCCCATCATGCCGATGCGATCGGGGTCGACGTGCGGCAGCGTCTTCAGGAACTCGACCGCCGACATCGTGTCGTCGACCTCGTATCCGCCGTAGTCGATCGCCTGGTGGTACGCCTCGCCGTAGCCGATGCTGCCGCGGTAGTCCGGCGCGATGACGACGTATCCCCGCGCGACGGCTTCCTTGACGAAGGGAAACATCGTCAGGCCCCAGTTGCCGTGTACGCCGCCGTGTACCCAGATCATGGCCGCGTGCCCTTTCGGGCCGCGCTTGTCGGGCGGTTGGAAGAGGTGCGCCGGGATGTCGAGGTCGCCGACGGTGCTGCGGTAGGTGACCTTGCGGTAGTCGATGATGCCCTTGCACAGGCCGGGGTAGCGGGCGTCGGCTGCGGTGCGGCTGTCGATGTCGCGTTGGTAATCCGTGCCAATCGACTGGTGCGCGGGGTCGTTGGATACGTAGAGCCGGCGCGCGCGATCCGGATCCATCGGCACCTGGAGGCGCGGATTCGGACGCTGCTGCGCCGGCCGAGCCTGGCCGGCCGGCTGCGACGGTTGTTGCGCCCGTGCCGACGGCACCGCGGCCGCGCAGAAGGCGCCGGCGAAGACCAACAGGAACGAACGAGTGAGTGGCGTGCGGACAGGAATCACGGGGCCTCCCGGGTGATCACTTGGGAATGGCCAGGTTCGTCTCGGTCTTCACCTGGAACCGGCGGAACCTGGTGTACCTGGCGTTGCCGCGAATGACGTCGTCTGGGATCCAGGCGCCGGTGCGTTGAGGATGTTTGACACGATACGTCTCGGCCATGTCACCCGGCACCCACAGCCCGAGTTGAGAGTCCCGGGCGAACGTCACGATGATCGAGACCTCGAGGTCCTGACGCTTCGCCGTCATTCCGCTCTGCACGACGGCTCCGGTGGCCTGGTCGACGAGGAACCATCCGTCGTAGGGCACGTCTCCGTCGTTCCGGTCCCGGACCAGGGTCGGCCGCGCCACCTCTTCGAATTCGACGCGCCAGGTCTTCACGCCCTCCACGGTCGGTGTCCCCTTCAACTGGAAGCGGAACCGTTCGCGGTTGGCGGCGCTCAGGAACTTGAGGGCGAAATACGGGACGTTGACGTTGCGATCGACAGGACCGATGTTGAAACGAGCGCTCTCCGCCTTGATGGCCGCGAGTTGTGCCTCGGCCCCCGGCTGCGCGTCGAGGAAGATCCGCCTGAGGCGGTCTTCGCGGTCGCGTACCGCGAAACCGTCCACCTCGAAGACGTCGCGGAACGCCACCCACTCGAGAGAACGTTCCGGCTTGACGATCAGGACATCGGACCGGAGATGCACCTTCCGCAACGCGTTGGCGTGAGACTGCCGGTAGTCCTCCTCGGCGACGAGCACGGAGGATCGCTCGACGTACGAATCGACGTAGTCGATCAAGCGTCCGAAGGCCCTCGGGAAATCGGGATTCGTCGCGGACGGCCTGGTGACCGGCAGTGCCGCGTCGCCAGCCCTGCCGTCGGCGCCGGGAGCGGCAGCCGCCGGCGCCGACGGAGGCGGGGCATCCTCATCCGCCAACGGCTCGACCGGCCAGGCGTACGGGTATCGTACGACCAGGTCGCGCCGCGCCGTGCTGACTCGCACCGGCGCCGTTCGACCTGCCACGTCGGCCGTGGTGCGTTCGAGTCCTGCGACGAAGGTCGCGCCGAGCTCACGTGTCCACCGTTCGATCTGGCCCTCCGGCCGGCTCTCCAGCGGGACGACGACGCCGCCGGTCGCGCGGGCGAGGCGCTCGAGCAGCGCCGGGTCCATCCCGGTGAGATCGGTGCCGGCGCTCCCGCGCAGCCTCAACACGTGAACCACCGCACGGGCGGCGACGGCGCGGGCGGCCGCCTGGCTCACGAGCGGCGCCGACGACTCCGGGAGCCCGCCGCTGACGAAGACGACGGTCTTTCGTCCGGGCACCTTGGAGAGCGCGAGCATGGCCTGGCTCAGCGCCGCCGCGCTGTCTCGACGAGGCGGCGCCCCACCGTCCGGGTCGGGGAGGACGGCGTTCCGTTCGCCGGCGATCGGCGCGTCGTCTCCGCGTGAGGGACGCTCGGTGTCGGAGGCCTGCTCACGTTCCGGCAGCCCACCCGCCCCTTGACGGGAGCCCGAGCCGACGCCCGAGGCGTCGGCTCTCGCGGTGGCCCGCCCGCCCTGCCCGACCAGCGCGGCGACCGCCTCACGTGCCGTGGGCTGATCGGCCGAGAAGGTCAGCGCCTGGTCTCCCTGGAGCGGGACACTCAGGACCGCCAGTTGATCGCTCAGGCCCAGGCGGTCCAGTAGCGGAGAGATTGCGGCGCGCACTTCCCACTCGCCTCCGCGCGCGACGGTGGCCGAGTCGACGACGACCAGGACCGTCCGTGATGGTTCGGCGGCGAACACGATCCCGGGCGCGACCTGGCGCTGCGAGCGCGCGGCTGCGTCGGCCATCGCGCCGGGTCCGCGGCTGACCCGGCGAAGCCAGACCACGCGCCGCGGCGAACCGTCGACCGACACGGAAAGGTCCGAGGGCGCGAGCGTGTCAGGAGGCCGGCCCTCCCGGTCGAGCACCGTCAGGTCGAGCGGGATGGTGTCGCGGACGACCGCGGCGGATTGTGGTCGCGACGCGTGCGGCCCCTGAGCCATCGGGTGGAGACACGACAGCAGGAGCGCAACCGCGACCGAGGTCGGCGCGCGGGGACACGAGAATGCGCGGTGAGGCATGCGGCCCCCGAAGAAGGCAGGCGGCACAGCGTACCACAGGTGCCGGCCGGCGTCAGCGCACGCCCGCTGCCGCCCACGCCCGATCGAGCGCCCGTTCGACCGCGCTGGCGTCTCCGAGAAGATCGCGCGAAGACTGCAGAGTCGCCGCGCGTGCCGAGGCCAGCGTCGCCGAGGACGGCATCAGGTACACGAACGCGCGATACAACGCGCGTTCGACATCGGCACGCCGCGCGGCACCAACGCCTTCCACCACGGTTCCCGTCGCCGGGTGCACGCCCCCGTCGACGGCGAGTTCATAGATCCGGGCGACGCTCGATGCGGTCGCGTCCGTCGTGCTGCCTGTCTGGCGAATGGTGGTTGCCAATCGCACGGCACACTCAGCGCAGTCCCCGCGAGCCTGCGCATCGAACCCGGCGGCCGAGGCCATCATGGCGGCGAAGGCCTCCTCCAGCGCGCCGGATTCTCCTCCGGGCAGGAACCGTGCGGACGACCCCGCCACGGCGTGGGCGAACTCGTGGGTGACGGTCTCCAGCGTTGCTGTTCCGTCGCCGAGGATGATGCGAGCGCCGTCCCAATACGCCTGTCCCGAGAACACGCGGTGTTCGGGTGACGATTCGAAGGCCGCGTCGCCGGCGGGGTGAGCGACGACCGAGAGCGCGCCGTGTCGACCGTCGAAGCCCTGACGGCCGAACCGCTCGGCGAAGAACGCCTGGGCCGCGCCGGCCTGTACGTGCGCGGCGGCGACAGTCGTGTCCCGCCATGCCTCGGTGGGCGAAAACGCCACATCCGCTGCCGTCAGCGCCGACGTCCCTTCGACCACAGCGCCCGTGCGCCGCGGGTCGCCCCGCAGATCGAAGGTCGTGATGGTCGCGGCCTGGCGGCGGTCGATCGCGGCATAGCCCCCGCGCACGCGAGACACGCCGGGCGTCCTGGTTTCGCCCGGCTCCCCGGGATCACGGGCCGCGACGGCGCGTGCCTTCAGCAGGCTGTCGTCGCTCAATGTGGCGCCCGTCTGCGCGTCGACCAGGCAGACCCGGATATCCGTCGAGGTCCTGGCAGTCACCTGCCAGGCCAGCGCGTAGCGTCCGTCGCCCTGCGGGACGATGACGAGCCGGGGGGGGGCCGTGGCGGCGGCTCGGGATCCCGCCCGGGCGGCCGCGACGTCGCGGGCTGACTCTCCCGCGATCGTCGGCGTCGTTTCGATCACGATCTCCAGGTGGAGTGTGCCAAAGAGCGACGTCGTGACACCGTGGTCCGTCTGGCGCGTCAGGTCTCCTCCGAGGACCGGGATGCCGTCGACGTACTGCTGCAGTCGTTCGTGCGTGCGTCCGGGCAAGAGCGTGTCCTCGACCCGTGTGTCCACGGCCAGCACGCCCTCCCGGATGAGACGGTCGAGGCGAGCGTCCCACGTCCGAATCGAGTCGACGTCCGTCGCGGCGATCGCGTTCGGACCGCGGACGAGCGATCGGGCATCACGCGCGTCCGCGAGCGCTTCCGCGCCGACGACCGGCGCGGCGTCCGCGAGTGCGACGGGGCTGAGAGGAATGTACCCCCGGGCGGCGAGCAGCGTCGTGCCCCGGAGGATGACGCGCGCCACGTCGAAGAACGACGACCCGTCCGGTGCGCGTTCCTCGCCGAAGAAGGTGAGGTGGATCACGCGGCCGATCTGGGGTTTCCCGGTGGTCACGCTCACGATGTCGTAGATCGGCGCCCGGGCGTTGGCCGCGGCCGGGTCGAACCTGAACTCGAACCGTCCATCCGTGACCTGGATCTCGCCCTGATCGATGACCGCGCCAGGCGTCAGCAGCGTGTAGTAGAGCGTGCGCGCGCCAGTCCTGCCGGTGATGGTGGCCCCGCCGCCAATCGTGAACGTGCGCTGAGTCGCGCCGTCGATCGTGATGCCTGTCGCGCCGGCAGGCCGCGTCTTCGGGTAGACGAAGAAGTAGCCGCCACTGTCCGGCAGGCCCGGCATCCGGCCGCGGTGGCCATTCCAGAGGGCCTCGACCTGGTAGCGGTAGACGCCGGGCACATTCAGGGGATAAGCCACCGGGCCGGCAAATGAGCCGAACCTGTCTCCGGTGCCGGTCGCGACTTCCCGCCGGCCGTCGGGGTAGTGCAGCGTGAACGTGATCGAGGCCGGGAGGATTGGATCGATCTGCAGCGCGGGTCTCAAGGTGCTGCCGAGTTCAAACGACGTGCCGGGTCTCAGGCCGACCAGGAACAGGCGCGCGCGTTCGCCGGTGGATCCCAGGAGATCTTCCGACCCCGGAGCGACGACACGGTTGTTGTTCGATCCTCGTGGCAGCAGGAATCCGCTCGAGAGGTAGCCGGCGTACATCGGCGCGACACCCGCACGGCGCAACACCACGCCGCCGAGGAGTCGGTAGATGTCGCCGGGCGCGTCGCCGTTTGGTGAGGCGCCAATCTGGCCGCCGAACGAGTTCGGGCTGACCGCCCAGTACGGCGCGCGGACGTTGCTGTCGGCGACGATGAAGCGGCCCATGAAGCCTGGCCGTGGCGCGGCCCCGTAGTAGTACTCGCGGTCGGTGATGTACTCGGGATACATGTGCGGCGAGTAGCCGTTGGAGGTCCTGAAGCTGAGGTTCGTCACGCCGACGCCGTTCAGGCGCGTGTCCCACGCGGTGTTGTCGCCCGCCATCCGGTACGTCAGGACCGGCTCGATCTTGTTCGCCCCCTGGCCCTCGCTCCCGATGAGCAGCATGTCGCCCGAGAGGTACGGGAACGTGATGTGCGAGAGGTGCTGCTCGCCGGTTTCGTGCACGTGCCCCTCGAACTGCGTTTCGCCCCGATCCAGGGACTTCGATCCGACGACAATCTTCTTCCCGTGGGCGATGACCGGTGACGGATCGGGGTAGACGATCCCGGCATGCCGCATCACGCTGACCCAGAGATGTCCATCGACGTCCGTGTACGTGGCGAGCACCCGAGCGTGGTACTCCCCGGGCGCGGACAGCGGAAACGCCTTCATCCCCTGCGCGGCGCCGAACAGGCCCGCCGGTGACGCCTTGCCGGAATACGTCAGCGTTCGCACATCCGACGGATCGGAGTTGACGAACAGTTGCGCGGTGACCGTGACGTCCGCGGGCACGGCCGGGTTGAACTGCGTGTCACGCCCGTACGTGGCACCCACCGGATACGGCTGCCCCTGGAACGTCGCGGTAGCGAGTGTCATGCGCTTCGCGATCCAGAACCCGTACGTGCCGCCTCCCTCGTAGCGCCGGCCCCGCGCATCGGTGATCCACCCCGTCGCCACCACCGTGTAGCGGCCGTACTTCTGGGGCTTCCAGGCTGTCACGGCAGACACCTTCGTCGTCGGCCCGTTGCCAGACTTGGCGACGAACGTCTGCGTCCCGAGGTCCACCACGCTTGAGTCGGGGCCGTATACCTTGACCGACAAGGCACCCGACGCCCAGTTCCACTCGATGTTCTGCACCGCGTCGATCGTGTCGACCGGAAACGAGGGCTCGAGCGAGTACGACAGCCGCGAACCGGAGTTGTCGAACATCGGCAGGACGACATCGTCCGAGATCAAGCTTCGATCGGAGGTCGCGAAACGGTGGCGGTCTTCGTCGGCGACGACGCCCCGATACCCGTTGGAGGCATACGATGCCAGCAGCAGCCACGGCATGCGCGCCTGAATCCGGCTCGCGTCCACGTCGAGCCCCGAGACGTGCGTGCCGTCGGCCTCGATGACAGGCGTGTAGTAATACGTGCTGGTGCCGGCTTCGGTCGAAAAGGGGCGTGACGCGAACGTGTATCCGTTGATGTTGTAGACACGTGTGCCGACCATCGCGCCGAAGTCCAGCCGGAGCCGGTAGAGACCCGGCGGCAGATCGTCGGGCAGCGTCGCGCGGCCGGCGAACGACGCCGTGACGGTGCCGGAGGGTTGACCCGTGACGAGCTGGCCGACCGGGACCGTGAGGAACTGATCGACGGGCGACCTGAACGCGTACCCGTACCTCGTCGTCATCGCACCCTGGACGCCCCCTTCGATGGGCAGACCGGCCGGCGTGAGCAGCGTCGACATTCGTTCGTCGCTGGGCAGGCGCATCCAGCCTTCCGCATCGAACGTCCGCTCCGCCGTGATGAGCACGCACAGCTTGTCCGCCTTGATGCCCGCGGCCGCGAGGCTCGCGAGGTGGTCGGCGCTCAACTGCAGGTCGACCTCGTACCGGATGGGATGCCCTGGCCTCCAGGATGCGCCGGAGAGACGTGCTTCAGCGCTCCAATCGCCGTGAAAGGTGTGACCGGCACCAACCGCCACGAGTTCGTCGGGGAGTTGGGCCTGCGCGGTGACCGTCGAAAACAGGATGAGGAAGGTGGCGGCGACGGAGACGGAAGGGCGCATACGGACCTCGTGTGGCGGAAGGCCGGGGTCGCGAGGGGCGCGCGACAGCTGCGTCGAGGCATCAGGATACCCGAAGTGCGGCGGCGACGGCGCGGAGGAGGACGTCGGAGGCGAAAGGCTTGGTGACGACGG
>CAZJRM010000025.1:17660-36098 GCA_964547975.1 uncultured Vicinamibacterales bacterium
CATGCTGGACGAGGGAGCGGAACCGGGCTTCCTGGGCCAGCTGGGATTCGAACAATCGCCGGTTCTCCCGCAACTCCGCCATCTGGCGCAGCACCAGCAGGCTCGTCATCGCTCCTGCGGAGTAGCCGAAAATCGACAGCTCGCCATCCGGGTGAGCCAACACCTGATATGTCAGCAGGATGTATGCGGCAGCCACCAGCCCGTGCGGGAGCGCCATCCGGATGCGGCCTTCCCAGCCGCGGGCGAGTGGAGGATCCGTGGCGCCCGTGTACGCGTGCCAGGCGTATCTCGCCGCGACCCACTTTGCCACCCAGCCGGCAAACCAGAACAAGTCGGCTGGGCCTCCGGCCTGGAACTCTGTCGATGTCGACAGTGCCAGGTTGCCGCCCAACCCGCAGATGTTGGCGAAGAGCAACCAGCCGACTGCCACACGCGCCACGTGGTCTCGCTTGTGGAAGACACCGACAGCGAGCGTGGCGAAGACCAACCAGTCGATCCCGGCGCGCACCCGCACGGGGTTGACGCTCCCGAGATCGCCGATGGTCGAAATGACCGTTGTTCCGTAGTGGAAGGCCAGCACGAATGCCGCGACCACGATCAGGCCGGCGTCGAGCCAGAATCGCGCCAGGGGGCGTGGCAAGGGTCGGAGACCTGGAAACGTGAGCGCAGCCGCCACGGTCACGCCGACCTCGGCGTATTCGATGGCTTCGATCCACGGTGGCGTGCCGGCTGGACCGCTCAGGCGCACGAAGTATGTCCACGCCGCTCCGCTCAACCACAGCGCCGCCGCCTCGACGGCCAGCAACCGCCAAGCCATCTCCGTTCGTCGGTCGAGGCCACTGGCTCGGGCGGCGCCGGCGGTCCGCAGGTACTGCCAGCAGACGGTCAAGCCCAGCGGCAGAAACGACGCGTCGGCGATGACCTTGTTGTACGGGGCGGAGGGATCGTGCAGCACGACCCATGCGACGTAGATGGCCGTGTAGCCGAGGGCCACCAGGTCGGCGGGAGGAGCGGCCCGCAGGTACGCCAGGAGGCGACGTGTCATGTCGTCCCCTTCCCTGGTGTGTTCGCGAGTGGCGCCAGCGCGGCGGCGACGGCGCGGAGGAGGACGTCGGAGGCGAAAGGCTTGGTGACGACGGCGGCGACATGGGGCGCGAGGTCGGAGACGCTGCGGGCGTCGCCGGCGAAGCCGGTGATGCAGACGATGGGGAGGTCGGGGCGCAGGGCGCGGACGCGGGCGATGAGGCCGCGGCCATCGAGGCCGGGCATGACCATGTCGGTGACGAGGAGGTCGAGGGGCGTGCCGGCGGTGACGAGGTCGAGGGCGGCGAGGCCGTCGGGGGCGTCGATGACGCGATAGCCGGCCCGCTCGAGCATGCGGCGGGTGACCGTGCGGACGCCGAGTTCATCGTCGACGAGGAGGATGTGGCGGGCGTCGGGACGGTGGTCGGGGAGCGGGACGGCGGCGGGAGCGGCGCGCAGCGTGTCGAGGGTCCGGGGGAGGAGCAGGGTGAAGGTGGTGCCGCGGCCTTCGACGCTCTCGACGGTGATGTGGCCGCCGGCATGGGTGACGATGCCGTGGACCATGGCGAGGCCGAGGCCCATGCCGCGGTCCTTGGCCTTGGTGGAGAAGAAGGGCTCGAAGATGCGGGCGCGGACGTCGGGCGTCATGCCGACGCCCTGGTCGGCGACGACGAGGGCGACGTAGGCGCCGGGAGGCAGCGCGCCGGTCTCGGGACTGGGGGCGGTGAGGACGCGGTTGGCGGTGGTGAGCTGGAGCAGGCCGCCGGCGGGCATGGCGTCGCGGGCGTTGGTGGCGAGATTGATGATGACCTGTTCGAGCTGGCCGGGGTCGACCTTGAGGGGCCAGAGCGCGGGGTCGAGGTCGGTGCGGACCTCGATGCGGTCGGAGACGAGCTGGCGCAGCAGGGGGTCGAGGTCGACGAGGATGGTGTTGAGGTCGACGACGACGGGCTGGATGGCCTGCTTACGGCTGAAGGCGAGGAGTTTCTTGGTGACGGCGGCGGCGCGGTCGACGGCCTGCTCGATATGGCCGAGGTCGGTGCGGGCGGGGGCGCCGGCGGGCAGGTCCTCGCGGAGCAGTTCGGTGTAGCCGCGGATGGCGGTGAGGACGTTGTTGAAGTCGTGGGCGAGGCCGCCGGCGAGATGGCCGACGGCATCGAGTTTCTGGGCGTGATGGAGCTGGCGTTCGAGTTCGTTGCGCTCGGTGACGTCGCGGCAGTTGAGGACGACGCCGGCGACGGCGGGGTCGTGGCGCAGGTCGGTGGCGACGAGCTCGACGTCGCGATGGTCGCCGGCGGCGGTGCGCATGCGGGTCTGCAGGCGGGGCAAGGTGGGGGTGTGATGGGCGAAGAGGGGGTCGAGCGCGGCCGCTTCGTCCGGGGGGAGGAGAGCCGCGAGCGGCGTGCCGAGGGGGACGGCGTCGGCGCCGAAGACGCGGGCGACCGAGGGACTGACGTAGGTGACGCGGCGGTCGGCGTCGAGGACGAGGACGACATCCGAGGCATGCTGGACGAGGGAGCGGAACCGGGCTTCCTGGGCCAGCTGGGATTCGAACAACCGTCGGTTCTCCCGCAACTCCGCCATCTGACGCAGCACCAGCAGGGCGGACATCAGCGCCGACGCTACGACGACCAGCGGGAGGTACCGGCGGTCGCCGGCGGTCACGCGGCTGATGATCAGGATGAAGGTGACCGAGACCAGTGTGTAGGAAAAGGCGTTGCTCCGGAAATCGGTCGCGTCGCGTTCGTCCGCCTGGTCGGTCCGAGGCGACCGGCGGTACTGGTGCCACGCGTAGCGCGCGGCCACCCAGCGGAAGATCCACGCGGAGAACCAGATGCCGTCGACGGCGTCGCCGAGGCGGTACACCTCCATGCCCGACAACACGTAGTTGGCCGTCAGGTACAGCGTGTTTGCGACGAGCAGCAGGAGCATCGCGGTACGTGTGACCGCATCCCGTTTCCGCAGCACGCCCACCGCGCCGACGACGAAAACGGCCCAATCGAAAAAGACCTGCGCCAGGGCGATATGCTCCGGGCTTGCCGGCGATGGCCGCTCGGTGACCTTCGTGCCGTACTGGAACGCGAGCACGAGACCGACGACGACGATCAGCGCGATGTCGGAGGCGAATCGCGCCCGGTCGCGGGGAATGATCCGCCGATTGGGAAACCAGAGGAACGCGACAATCAGGAGGACGTGCTGGGCAATCTCGAGGTAGCCGACCCAGGCCGGATACGCGCCGACGCCGAAGAAGTTGACCAGGCGGGGCCAGGTATTGCCGATGAGCCACAGCGACCACGCCCCGGCGGCGAGAATGCCCCATGCGACCCTGGTGCGCCGGTCCGGGACGAGGCTCCTGGCATTGTTCAGATACGCCCAGCCCACCGCGAGGCCAAGGGGATAGAAGGAGACGTCCCCGATGAAGAGGGTCTGTTCGGTACCGGGTGTGCGCACGGCCAGCCAGGCGAAATACGCCACGGCGTAGGCCAGGGCAACCAGGTCGGCGGCGAACGGGTGGCGAAGAAGGCGAGTCATCGGCGTGCCGGGCGCGGGGCACACGCGTCCCCACACAGGTTATCGGCAAATCGTCAGAAACGCGCGAGCGAAGTGCGGGGGAGACCGATGGTTAGCGGGCCTGCCACAGGCCCGACAGGACGATGGCCGGCAACGACGCGGCGGCCCAGACGAGGAGTGCCTGCCCGGCCAGGGCGAGGCCGCGCCGGCGGATCAGCCGCTCCAGCGCCCACGGGAGCCCGCCGCCGACGATCCCCGCCAGCAGCGGGTACCAGACGGGTGCGATGACGAACCAGGCAAAGCCGAGGGTCAACGTCGAGCTGACGAACGCCACGAACGCTGCGCCCCACCATCGCCTGGCGCCCATCCGACGGGCCAGCCAGGCCCCGACGGCCGTCGCGAGCGCGAGAACCGCCGCGAGACGCACGAGGTACGGCCGGGCGATCGCCCAGAGGCTCAACGAGGCTTCGTCGCTGGCGGCCTTCGAGCGGAGCTGTGTCATCGCGGATTCCATGACCGCCAGCCGGGGACGAAGCTCCGGGGAGACGACCGCGCGAACCTGCTCGAGTGACGCGTACGGAGCACCGGTTACCAGCCGCTCGGCGAGGTCGCGGGACACGCCGGGAACACCGACCCAATCGAAGGCGGTCGCCGCATTCGCGTCGAAGGTGTGGGTGCGCGGAATTCCGCGGTACTGATCGAACAGGCTTGTCCCGGTGGTCAATGCGTCGTTGGCGAGCCAGAGTTCAGGCGCCTCCGGGGGAAGGTCCTGGCCGAGCAGCGCGGCGCGAACCAGCCTCGCGACGTCCTCGGCATCTTCCGGGAACCGCGCGATATACCGCCGGAGGAACTCGGCGCTGGTGGACGGGCGGTCGGCCGCCAGCGTCGCAAACAGCTTCAGGTAGACGTTGTCGAGCGGCTCGGCGTCCTGAGGCGTGATTCCGAACGCGTCGAAGAGTGACGCGGCGCCGTAGCGGTGCTGCAGCGCGTCATCGGTCACGAAGCGCCAGAAGAGGTGCGCGATCACACCTTCGGTCGACAGCATCGCCGTCCCCGGTTTCGGTGTGCCGTCGGTGCGGCCGGGAAGGACGCTGTGGAGCAGGTACCCGTCGTACTTGTCCGCCCGATCGAGCAGGTGCCCCGGGATTGGCGTCTGCCTCGCGAACAGGTTGGCCTTGACGGCGTGATACCGCCAGACCTGTTCGGTCGAACTGAACCAGAGGAGGAACCGGATCTGCGAGGGGCGAACCGGTAACCAGCCGAATCCGAGGTCGTGCTCGAAGGCGGTGGCGGCGTTCGTGGCACGTTCCAGCGGACCGGGGTCCGAACGCAGCCCGCGTGTGGCCTCGACCGCCCCCGGATCGTCGACGGCCATGACTTGCGCGTGTTCGGCGAAGCCCTCGTTGAACGCATTCACGGGATCCGTACGCACTCCGATCGCATGCATCTGGTTGCCGCCGCTCTCCCTCGGCTCCCCGGCCAACTGGCGGACGATGACATGGAGCAGTTCGTGCGGGAAGATCTGGTCCATCGCCCCGAACGCGCCACTGAGCCGCGAATTGCGGTGGAGATCGACCCAGCCGACGTCGGCTTTCTTCTCGCCGTCGAGGAAGAATCCGAACCGCGGGAAACCGCCCTGCCGGGTGGAGAGCAACAGATAGGCCGGCTCCGGTGTCCGACCGTGTGCGCGGCGCAGGTACTCCTGCTCCAGTGCGAACAGCCGCAGCAGCCGTCCGGAGAACCCCCGGGTCAGGACGGCGTGGACGGCCGATGCGTCCGGGTGCCTGGTCAGGACCGGAAGCCCGTCGCGGACTTGACCGGTGTCGGTCAGGATGACGAGGGCGGGGCGACTGCCGCCCGGCGTGGGTTGGGCGGATGCCGAGGACGACACGAAGCTGATGAGGATGACGGCGATGAGTGCGGCCGCGCGGCGAGAGGTCACGTAGGACAAGACGCACGCCTCGCGTTTCCAGTTCGCCGCCCCGAAACTGGGCCACCTTCCGTTTCGTGAACAGGCGCCTGGAATCCCTGCAAGTCGTTGATTTCAGGTCGAAGGGCGCCTGGATAGCCGAAGCGGAAGGTGACCCCATTTCGGCCCCATCTCACGTCGCCCTCGCCTCGAGATCGAGCCAGCGTTCGAGCAGGCCGTTGAGTTCAGCATGTGCCGCCTCGAGCCGTGCCATCGTCTGCGTGATCGCATCCGCGCCCTCCTTGTAGAAGTCGGGCCCGGCGATGCGCGTATCGAGCGCGCGGATTTCGGTTTCCAGGGCGTCGATGCGGCCCGGCAGTTGGGCGTACTCGCGCTGCTCGTTGAACGTGAGCCGTTTTCGGGCCGGGGACGGACCCTGAGGTCGGCGGGAGTCGCCAGTGTCGGTTCTCCGTGGCGTCGCCTGGTCGGCGGCTGCCTGGCCGGGTGTCGGGCGTTGCCGCACCCAGTCCTGGTATCCGCCAACGTATTCGACCACCGTGCCGCCGCCTTCGAACACCATCGTGCTCGTGACGGCATTGTCGAGAAACGCGCGGTCGTGGCTGACGAGCAGCAACGTACCCGGGAACTCGGCGAGCTGGGCTTCGAGCAACTCGAGGGATTCGATATCGAGGTCGTTCGTCGGCTCGTCGAGTACCAGGACGTTGGCGGGCCTGGTGAACAGGCGTGCCAGAAGCAGTCGATTGCGTTCGCCGCCCGACAAGGCGCGCACCGGCGAACGTGCCCGCTCGGGCGGGAAGAGAAAGTCGGCCAGGTAGCCGTTCACGTGGCGCGAACGGCCGTTGACCGTGACGGTGGTGTTGCCGTCGCCGATGGTGTCGAAGACGGTCCGATCCGGATCGAGTTGTTCCCGCTGCTGGTCGTAGTACGCCACCTGGACGTTGGCCCCGTGGCGCACCGAACCGGAGTCGGGGTCGAGTTCGCCCAGCAGCATCCGCAGCAGCGTCGTCTTGCCCGCGCCGTTCGGCCCGATGAGCCCGATCCGGTCGCCGCGCATGACGCGAGTCGAGAAACCCGCCACGACGGACTTGCCGTCGAACGCCTTGGAGATGCTGGCGGCTTCGAACACGAGTTTGCCCGACGGATCGGCCAGTTCCATCTGCAGCCGGATCGTGCCGGCGACCTCACGGCGCGCCGCCCGTTCCTCGCGCATCGCGATCAGCGCCTTCACGCGTCCTTCGTTGCGCGTCCGCCGGGCCTTGATGCCCTGGCGCAGCCACGCTTCTTCTTCGGCGAGCTTCTTGTCGAACTTCTCCTGCTGCACCGCCTCGTTGGCGAGCCATTCGTCCTTCTTGCGGAGGAAGACGTCGTACGATCCCGGCCACGACGTCAGGCGCCCCCGATCGAGTTCGATGATCCGCGTGGCGAGGCGCTGCAGGAACGCGCGGTCGTGCGTGACGAACACCACCGCGCCGGCGTAGTCCGCGAGAAAGTCTTCGAGCCAGGAGATTGCCTCGATGTCGAGGTGATTCGTCGGCTCGTCCAGCAGGAGCACGTCGGGCTGCGCCACGAGCGCTCGTGCCAGCAGCACGCGGCGTTTCCATCCGCCGGACAACGTATCGACCACGGTGTCGGATGGCAGCGAGAGCCGGTTGAGCACCATTTCGACGCGCTGCTCCAGCCGCCAGCCGTCCCGCTCTTCGAGTTCGTGCTGCAGGCGTCCCAGCTTCGCGAGGGCGGACTCCGTCGGGTGGTCCGCCACGGCCACCGCCGCATGGTGATAGGCCGTTACCGCATCGCTCATGAACCCCAGGCCGTCGGCCACGACGTCGAACACCGTGCGGTCGGCTGACAGGGGGACATCCTGTTCGAGCCGGGCGAGACGAATGTTCGGCTGCCGCCACACCGATCCCGAGTCGGCCGGGCATTCGCCGCTGACGATGCGCAGGAGCGTCGACTTCCCGGACCCGTTGCGCCCGATCAGGCACACACGTTCCTTCGCGTCCACCTGCAGCGTCACATCGTCGAGGAGCGGCAGATGGCCGAAGGCCAGCGAGACGTGGTCCAGCGTGACCAGAGGCATGACCGAACAGGTTACCGCAGACGCGCGCCCGGGCACACGTCGAACCGGCGGGCGCGGCGGGGCAGCGGCTACGAAATGATGCCGCGGCGGACGGCGTACAGGACGACTTCGGCGACCGAGTGGAGATCCAGCTTCTCGAGGACGTGCGACCGGTGGGTCTCGACCGTGGTCGTGCTGATCCCGAGCAGTTCGGCGATGGACTTGTTGCTGTGGCCTTCGGCCACGAGCTGGAAGATCTCGCGCTCGCGATCCGAGAGCGACGCGTAGCGGTCTTCGGCGCCACGGCGGACGAGCGAGCGCCGGCACTCGTCGAGCAGCACTGCCGCGACCGCCGGGCTGAAGAAGGACCTGCCTCGAATGGCGGCCGTTACCGCTTCGACCAGATCGGTATCGGCCGAGTCCTTCAGGAGATACCCTGTCGCGCCGGCCTCCACGGCCCTCACGACGTGCGCCTCGTCCGAGTGCATCGACACCATGACGATCCGGACCGTGGGCGCGCGTTTCGAGATCTGGCGCGCGGCATCGATGCCGTTCAACTGGGGCATGCCGATGTCGAGTACGGCCACGTCAGGCGTCAGGGCGACCGCCTGACGGACGGCTTCCCGGCCGTCGCCGGTTTCGGCGACGACGGTCCAGTCCGCATGCTCTTCGAGGATGCGGCGAAGGCCCTGCCGTACGAGCGTGTGATCATCAGCCAGCAGAATCCGCACCATCGCCAGCCTCCCCGGCCGGCACCGGAGGCTCCAGTGCCGGCAACTCGACCGTGATCCGCGTCCCCGCTCCGGGCGCGGTTTCGAGGTGGAAGACACCTCTGAACCCGGAAACACGTTCCTTGATGCCCAGCAGGCCGAGTCCGCCGGGTTGCCCGTTGGTTGCCGCCGCGGGATCGAAACCCCGCCCGTCGTCCTCGACGGTCAGCACCACGCTCGTGGGCAGCCGCTGCAGGTAGACCCGGCAACTCGTGGCTTGCGCGTGGCGGGCCACGTTGGTCGTCGCCTCCTGGACGAGGCGGAAGAGGCACGTTTCGATTTCCGGAGCCGCGCGTTCTTCGGTGCCGGCGTGTTCGAACGCCGTGGCCAGCCCGGTCCGGTCGGCGAACCCGCGCAGGTACCAGTCGACGGCCGCCGCCAGGCCCATGTCGTCGAGCATGGGCGGGTGCAGCAGCCGCGACAGGTTCCGTGCGGACTGCAGCGCCGCGTCGACGATGCTCCTCGCTTCGTCGATGGCCGCCGCCGGGTGGGTCCCACCGGCGCGGCGGAGCAACGACAACTGCAGCTTCACCGCCGTCAGGGCTTGTCCCACTTCGTCGTGCAGTTCGCGGGCGATGAGGCGCCGCTCGTCTTCCTGGGCGCGCACGATTTGCGCGGACAGTCGATGGAGGTCCGCGGTAATGGCGGCGTTGGCGGCCAGTTCCGAACGCAACTGACGTTCGAGCGTCGTGACGTGCACGAAGACGAGCGTGCCCACGAGCAGGCTCAGCAGGGTGGCGACGCCGCCGGCGGCCGCGACGCGCGTCTGGGCTCGGGCGTAGATGTCGGCGGTTTCGCGCTGCTGCCGCTGCAGCCGGGTTCGGTTGAGCTGCTGCACCTGCTGGACGATCCGGATGACCTGCGCGCGTTTCGGAATGACGCGGTCGTTGAGGATTCGCCGGGCGGCCACGGCCTGGCGTGGCGGCGCTTCTCCGACGAGAGGGAGTACGCCCGCCCAATAAGCGGTCACCTCGCGCTCGAGCGTCGTCAGCGCTTCGCGGGCCCCGGACGTGCCTTCGGTGGCGCGCAACTCGGCCAGCCGGCGCATCCCCTCGCGCTGGTGGCTCGTCAACTGGCCGCGGTAGTACTCGAGCCGCCCCGGCTCGAGATCGAGGTACGCGTCGCGCCAGTCGATGGCGGCCAGCAGCACGGTCGTCCGAATCGTCTCGAGCGCGTCTTCCGTCTGAATGAACCGGTCCGTGACCGCTTCCATCTGCCGGTCGGCTTCCCGCACGCTGTAGGCCAGGCCGAAGATCGCGCCCGCCCAAAGCGCCACAATCAGCACGAATCCAGCGACGAGCGCCGTACGGACACCGAAGCGCCACCCGAACGCGGTCGGCCTCGGGTCGTGACGCCCGCGCTGGTCGATTCCCGGCGAACGCTCGACATCCACGCCCCGATTCTAACGATCTCGGGTCCCAACCGCATCCTGTGCGATTGCCCAGGAACTCCCCTCGGGACCGGATGCCCCCGCCACCCTCCGCTGACTACCCTGACCGTGGAGGTGGCGCGATGGCGGACTTCTTCCAGACCGGTGTCGTGACGACGCTCCATCGCCTCGGGGCGCACAAGGTCGAACGCCTGGAACGGGAACTCGAGCGATTCACGATCGCCGAGCCAATCGGCCTGGTCCTGCCGTGCCTGGTCGACGAGCTGGACCGTCCCGCCCTGGGACGGATCGTGGAACACCTGAAGCACGTGCACTACCTCGACACGACGGTCGTCAGCCTCGGGAGGGCGACACGGGAGGACCTCGGCCGCGCGCGCAAGCTGTTCGGCAAGCTTCCGCGTCGCGTGCGCGTGTTGTGGCTCGACAGCCCCCGCGTCCAGACCGTGATGGCGCCCCTCCTCGACGCGGGCCTCGTGCAGAGCCAGGTGGGCAAAGGGTTCGCGTGCTGGCTGGCGTACGGTCTGCTCCTCGCCGAAGCCCGGTGTTCCGTGTTCGCCATCCACGACTGTGACATCGTCACCTACGACCGGGAACTGCTGGCGCGGCTCTGCTATCCCCTCGTGCACCCGAGCCTCGGATTCGAGTTTGCCAAGGGGTTCTACGCGCGGGTCAGCGATCGGATGAACGGACGGGTCACGCGCCTGTTCATGACGCCGCTGCTGCGATCGTTGCAGGCCATCGTGGGACGGGAGCCGTTCCTCGTGTACCTCGACAGCTTCCGGTACGCCCTTGCCGGCGAATTCGCCATGAAGGCCGATCTGGCCCGCGTGAACCGGATCCCGAGCGACTGGGGGCTCGAGGTCGGCATTCTCGCCGAAGTGCACCGGAACAGCGCGCTGCGGCGGATTTGCCAGACAGAGTTGTGCGCCAACTACGACCACAAGCACCAGGAGTTGTCGAAGGAGAACCACTCGGCGGGCCTGATGCGCATGTGCAGCGACATTGCCCAGGCGCTGTTCCGCACGCTGGGTTCCGAAGGCGTGGTCTTCACGGAGGGCCTCTTCCAGACGCTGCTCGTGCAGTACATCCGCACGGCCGAAGACACGATCAGCCGCTATCACGCGGACGCGGCGATCAACGGTCTCCTGTTCGATCGCCACGCGGAAGAGGGGATTGTCGCCGCGTTCTCCGACGCCCTTCGCGATGCGATCAGGCGGTACCGGGAAGACCCCCTCGGTGCGCCGCTCATCCCCAACTGGAACAGGATCGCCGCCGCCTTCCCCGACTTCCTGGCGCAACTCAGGCAGGCCGTGGACGAAGACGACATCGAGTACGCCCATGCGTAACGGAGACGACCATCGGCCCGGCCTCTTCATCGTGACCGATCTCGACGGGACGATGCTGGACACGTCGACCTACTCGGCGGCCCGCGCGCGCCCGGTCATCGAGCGCCTCGGTCGACTCGGCATCCCCCTGGTCCCCTGCACGAGCAAGTCGCGCCCGGAGATCGACGCCCTGATGGCCCGGCTGGGCCTCTCCGGGCCGTTCATCTGCGAAAACGGAGGCGCTGTCTACGTCCCCACCACGGATGTGGATGCCTATCCGGCGTCGGGAGGCAGCGGGGTGCGCCGGATCGCGCTCGGGTATTCCTACGATGTCGTGGTCGCCACCCTTCGGGACACCGCCGCGCGCTCCGGCGTGCCGATTCGGGGATTCGCGGACATGAGCGTGGCCGAAGTCGCCCGCGAATGCGGCCTTCCGGTGCTGGACGCGCAATTGGCCAAACTCCGCGAGTTCGACGAGCCGTTCCGTATCCTCAGTCCGGATCCCGACGCCTGCCGTCGTCTGCTGCGGGCCCTGCGCCGAGCCGGGCTCGGCGTGCTCCAGGGCGGGCGTTTCTACCACGCGGTCGGCGGCACGGACAAGGGTGCGGCCGTCGAGGCGCTTCGTCGGCTGGTGGCGCGACGCCGGCCGGCGTTACTGGCGGGTCTTGGCGACGCCCCGAACGACGCGGCCATGCTGCGGGCCGTGGATGTGCCGGTCATCATCCGGAGCGGCGACGACACGCTGACGGCCTGGCTCCGGGACAGGGTTCCCGGAGCGGTGGTGACCGACGAACCCGGACCTGCGGGATGGGCCCACGAGGTGTCGCGGTTGCTCGACACGTGGGAGGCCGGAGGCTGGCGGGCCTTCGCGGGCGGAGGCCACAGGTGAACGGCGCCTACGAACTCCCGGCGGATGCCCGCGAACACCTGGCCCACGTCGGCCCCGTCGACCTGGTGTTCGGCATTCCGAGTTACCAGAACGCACGGACGATCGGTCATGTGGTCCGGGCCGCGCTCGTCGGGCTCGCGAAGTACTTCCCGCACGCCCGCGCGATCGTGCTGAACGCGGATGGCGGATCGACGGACGGTACGCCGGACGCGGTGCTCAACGCCGCGCACTCGCCGGATGTGCTCGTGCTGGTAGCCGAGCCGACGCGCCCGATCCTGCGCTTCAGCGTGCCCTACCAGGGGTTGCCGGGCAAGGGCAGCGCGTTCAGGACCGTGTTCGCCGCCGCCGACTTCCTGGGGGCCAAGGCGTGCGCGGTCGCGGACGCCGACCTCCGGAGTATCACTCCGGAGTGGATTCACCTGCTGCTCGCCCCCGTGGTCGAACAGGACTTCGACTACGTGGCGCCGTTCTACCAGCGTCACAAGTTCGACGGGACGATCACCAACACCATCGTGTACCCGCTGACGCGCGCGTTGTACGGGCAGCGGGTGCGTCAGCCCATCGGCGGCGACTTCGGGTTGTCGGCCCGCATGTTCCGCCACTTCCTGGGACTGCCGGTCTGGGACAGTGACGTCGCCCGGTTCGGCGTCGACATCTGGATGACCACCACGGCGATCTGCGACGGCTTTCGCGTCTGTCAGGCGTACCTGGGCGCGAAGCTGCACGATCCGAAAGACCCGGGTACGGATCTGAGCGCGATGCTCGTGCAGGTGCTCGGCACGGTCTTCGCCCTCATGGAAACCCACGAAGGCGCCTGGCGCTCGTGCCTCGGGAGCGCGGACGTCCCGATGTTCGGATTCCGTTACGACGTCGGGCTCGACCCGCTGCGCGTCGACGTCGATCGGATGGTGGATCACTACCGGCGGGGCGTCGCCGACCTGTCGGACATCTGGGCCCGGGTGTTCAGCGCCGCCGACCTGCGCCGGCTCGCCGAGGCGGCGTCGGCCCGCGATCAGCGGTTCACCCTCGATGACGACCTCTGGGTCCGCGTCATCTACGATCTGGCCGCCGCGCACGCGCAGCGGGTGATCGACCGGGAACATCTACTCCGCGCCAGCCTACCGCTCTACATGGGGAGAGTGGCGTCGTTCGTGCTGGACCTGTGGGATGCGGATGTGGCGGACGTCGAGGATCGGATCGAACGGGCCTGCCTGACGTTCGAACGGGAGAAGGACTACCTGCGCCGGCGATGGGCCGGACTCCGGTAGGAGCGCTTGACGCACGGGGTGTCGGAGGCGACCCCGCACGAAGGAGACGGTCATGGGACACGTGATTCAGCAGGTGCTTTCGCAGGCGTGGCAGCAGTTCTCGGGGCAGTGCCTGATGGTGCTGCCGAACCTGATCGCCAGCCTGTTGTTCCTGGTGCTCGGACTGGCGCTGACGTGGCTGGCCGGCCGCCTGGCCCGGGCGCTGCTGCGCCGGTCTTCCGTCGAGCGCCGCGCTCACCGCCTGGGACTCACGGCCTGGCTCGAGCGCGCCGGCATCTTCAGCGTCACGGTACTGGCGGCGCGGGCGATCCAGGCGTTGTTCGCGCTGGTGACCGCGGGCCTGATGCTCTACGCGCTCGACGCCGCGCTCGCGTCGGACCTGACGCGCCGGTTCTTCCTCTACCTGCCGAACCTGGCTGTCGGCACCGGTATCTTCGTCGCCGGAATGGTGATGGCGAAGTTCGTCGAGCGGCGCGTGCTCATCGGCGCCGTCAACCGCGGCGTACGCCCGGCGCGCCTGCTGGCGACGCTGGTGCGCTCGGGCATCCTCGTGCTGGCCACCGCCGTCGCCCTGGACCACCTGGGGATCGGCGGTTCGCTGGTGCCGGCCGTGCTGCTCATCCTGGTCGCGGGTGTGACACTGGCCGCGGCGCTGGCCGTCGGTCTCGGCAGCCGGAGGGCGGTCAGCCGCTGGATCGAAGACCGCCGCGCGGAGCCCGAAGAAGTCGAACGCGACGAGTTCGCGCACTGGTGAGCGTGAGGCGGGACACTAGCGGGAAACGTCCGCCTGGAGGTGATCCGCGGCGGTCTGGGGCGCCAATGGCAGGAGTCGCGGACGGTACAACGCCCGTGTATCAGTCTGGGCCACGAGTTCGAGATCGAAGAGCTGCCGGGCGAACTCGACCAGCGCCGGCGGGGTGCGCAGGTGCGCGACCACGACCCACGCCACCTGGGTGTCGTGCAGGAAGTACGGCGCACGTTTCCGGGCCGCGGTTTCGAGATCTGGAGGCACCGGGCTCCCCTGGCTGAGGAGCATCAGCGCGTTGAGTACGGGGAACCGCCGGATCGCCTCCACGCGCCGCGGCGACACCCGCGACAGGTAGCCGCCAATCAGCCTTTTCCCGTGACGTGTCTGGTGAAACTGCGCCGAGGCGTTGAAGTTGCCGAAAGACGACAACCCGTCGCGCACGCCGAACGGCAGTTCCAGCACGCGGACGTCGCGCGGGTCCGCCGCGATGATGTCGTAGACGGACGGGACTGTTGCCGGATAGACGGGCCTCGGCGCGGGGAAGAGCTCGAACGCAAGCAGTCCCGCCACGGCCGAGACGACGAGCCGACGGCGTGGTGAGCCCGGCGGAACGAGGGCGCGCAGGCCGAGAGCGAACAACACGCCCACCGCCATCATCACCAGCACGGCGTAACGCGCCGGCGCCCGGGCTTCACCGATCAGCGGAAGATAACGCACGATCGCCCACGGCGTCGGCACGTGCAGGTTGACTCCCGCGACGTGCACGAACGGACCGAGGGCGAACAGGCCCGTCATGACGGCGAGCCCGGCCCAATACAGCCAGCGTCGACTCCTCCAGGCCAGACCGGCAACCACGATGACCCCCAGCACCGCGTACGGGATGGACGCGACGTTCTCGACGAAACCGCCTTCGCGGGAAGACAGCCAGGGCGACAACCACGGATACCACAGCGGGTGGTTCGGGTTGGGCAGCAGGAACGACAGCGCGTCGACGCCAGGCGTGCTGGTGCGCCAGAAGATCTTCGGAGAGACGAATCGTCCTTCGGCCGCCCGCTGTGCCATAGGCCACAACAGGGGCATCAGCAGCAGCGCGCCCGTCACGACGCCCCACGGCGCCAGTCGGAACAGCCGCCGAATCGGTTCTCCGGTGTGCAGCACGACCGTCGGCCGGTAGGCAAGCAGGAGTCTCGCGATCAGGGCGGCCGTCAGCAGCATGACGGGTGTGTAGAGCGTCTGGAGCCCGAGGGCGATGGGGCCGAGCGTGATTCGCCCCCCTCCGGACAGGACGATGCCTGCCGAGACCACGGCCGAAGCCGCGATGACGACGTCGAGGCCCCGTGTCGCCCGCGCAAACGCCCCGTCGCCCGGGGCCGCCGCTCGAAGACTGAACGTCGTGGCCACGGTGTGCCAGATCGCCAGCACCAGGCAATAGACGCCGTAGTACGGATCGCTGTAGGCCGCCCACGCCGCCGCCGCCCCGGCCGCCGCCATGTACCTCCGACTGTTGGTCCGGTGACCGATCCGCAAGAGCAGGACGAAGAGTGGCAGCGGCGCGGCCGCCACGAGCGAGAAATGCGCGGTGCCCCTGGCGATCAGCGTCGGGGAGCACGCGAGGACCAGGCCCGCCAGCCACGCCTCGATCCCATCACCGACGACGTCACGGGCCAGGAGGTACATCGAGTAGGCGGTGGCGACGATCATCCCCAGGTAGATGAGGTTGAACGCGCCGACCACGCCGGCGATCGGCATCAGGATCAGCCCGAGCAATCCGGAGACCGGCGTGTAGTTGTGCTGGGCCAGATCGACCAGGGGCCCCAGCGAGAAGATGGTCGAGGTGTAGAAGGGGAATCCGCCGTGTTCGAGCAACTCGTGCCCGAACACCCACATGTTCCACACGTAGACGCCCGTATCGCCCGTGGGCGGGCCCGTCAGCACCGTGGTCAGGTGTCGCGCGAGCGGCCAGGTGAAGAGCACGGCCACGGCGGCATAGGCCACGATGGCTCCGCCGTGGCGCCGCAGACGGCCGACCACGCTTCCCGACGGACGACGTTCACCGGGCGCGGTGGCCTCGGCCAGAGCTCTCATGTGTGACGCTGGTGTCCCGAGCCGGCGTGGCAGCGCCGACGTGACGGCGAGACACTACCGCATCCGATGACGCGAGGCATCCTGCCGAGACAGGAGGCCGGCTGAGAGGTCAGGTCAGCAGGAGGGCGAGTGTCGTGATCACCGTGGCCGGAAGCGCGCCCAACAGGAGGGCTCCCGGAACAATCGCGCCGTCGAAGAAACGCGAGAGCAACGCCTGTCCCGCGGGATTCGGCGCGTTCGCGATGACCGTCAGCCCCCCGCCGGCCACCGCGCCACCGACGACCGCGACCTTGAGCGGTTCCGCCAGGTTCGGCACGAGGGTCGCCAGGTAGGTGATGAGCGCGTTGTCGTTGAAGGCCGTCAGAGCCGCTGCGCCGATGAAGAGCGGCACGTCCGACAGGCTCGCCAGCAGGGGTTCGATCCACCAGCCCTGCAGCCCGCCGTGGATCACGAGCCCTCCCAGGAAGAACCCGACGAGCAGCGGAGACTTCAGATCGATCCGGCTCTGATACGGCGCCGTGGCTTTCGCGAATCCGATGAAGAACAGGAACCCGCCGATGAACAGCACCGGGTAATGCGCATTGACGACGGTCCACGCGATGAACAGCACGTGCGCCAGCGTCACCCAGGCCGGGACGGACTCCAGCACCACGCCGCCGTCCTGCTCCGGCGGATCGACGTCGGCGCTCGGAGGCATCGTGGCGAGCCGGGCGAACTCGCGCCGGAACGCGGCGAAGTACAGTGCGGTCGACACGAGAATCGCGATGACGGCGCGCCACCCGAAGTGCGTCAGCATGTACGCGGTGTCCCACTCCCACAATCGCGCGACCATGAGGACCGGCGGCGCCGCGAAGTGCGTCAGCGTGCCGCCAATCGACACGTTCACGAACAGCAGCCCGAGCGTGGCGTACTTCAGCGTCGTGCCGGGCCGCAGGTCGTAGAACTGGCGTCCGAGCAGCAGCGCGCAGATGGTCATCGCGGCGGGTTCGGTGATGAATGACCCGAGCAGCGGTCCGACGGTGAGAATGGTGAACCACCACGCCGCCGGGGTCCCGCCGCCGAGATTCGCCAGCCGTTTCAGGCCGGATTCCGCCAGGGCGACGATCGGTCGTGATGCCGCCAGCGCCATGATGACGACGACGAACAGGGGTTCGGTGAAGACAACGCCGTGGTTCAGGTAGGCCTTGGCCGCGGCCCATCCGTGCCAGGCCGATACCGCCGTGATCAGGGCGACGGCCCACAGCCCGAACACGACCTCGACCTCACCGAAGAAGTGCAGGAACTCGGCCTTCGTGCTCGGCCGTGCCGGCAGGCCGGCGGCCGCCCGCTTCGCATCGTGCTCGTGCTGGATACGGTGCGCCAGGTGCACGAACTTCGCGGCGCCGAAGGTATGGAGGATGGCGAGGACGAAGATGCCGGTCGCGACGGCGTTGAACGGATCGACGCCGAGTCGGTCGGCATACGTGGTCAGCAGGCCGTTCGGGGACGCGGGCGGATAGGCGGCAAGCGGGGTCGGGAAGACCGCGGCGACGGATTCGGCTGGAGCCATCGGCCCACGATAGCCGACGGCTCCAGCCCGTGCAATCCGATTTCGTGTCGCGGACTAGAACACCTTGTCGAACCAGACGTCTTCGAGGATGTCCGCCTGTGTCGTGAACGTCTTGCCGCCGACCGTGATGACGATCGTGTAGGCGCCAGGATCCGCGGCCACCGTGCCGCCGAACGTCGGATACGCCGGTTGCGCCTGCTGCTGGCCACCGAATCCGCCGCCGAATCCGCCACGGCCCTGTTGCGCTGACGCCGGGCCCTGGTACTGGGGCGTCCACCGCATGTTCCACAACACCTGGTTGATGCCGGCCTTGTTCGGGCCCTTCGTCTCCGCGACGACGTACGTGCCCTTGAGGACCTTCACCTGCACATCGCCCTGGGCGGGCGACTTCAGGTAGTAGTTGATCAGCATCCCGTTCGGTTCGCTCTGGCCGTTGAAGTTGGTGGCAGCCGTCACGTTCGCCCGCCGCGTGACCCACTTCACTTTCGATTCCACGTCGAACAGGTGCGCGTCGGACGCGAGCACCTTGTCGTTCAGCCCCTGCAGCGCCGAGATGTCCGTGATGAAGATCCCGCGCCCGTGCGTGCCCACGATGAGGTCGCGCTCGCGCGGATGGATGAGCAGATCGTGTACCGGCTGCGTTGGCATCCCGGTCTTCATCTCGGCCCACGTCTTGCCGCCGTCGATGCTCACGTAGAGCCCGAAGTCCGCGCCGACGAACAGCAGGTTCGGGTTCACGGGATCTTCGCGGATCACGTTGACCGGCTTGCCAGGCAGCCCGGCCGCCAGCGATGTCCACGTCTGACCGTAATCCGTCGTCTTGTAGACGTATGCCTTGAAGTCGTCGGCGCGATACCCGTTGAACGTCACGTAGGCCGTGCCGGGCTGGTG
>CAZJRM010000026.1:0-15824 GCA_964547975.1 uncultured Vicinamibacterales bacterium
GAGCCGCGAGCCGCGAGCCGCGAGCCGCGAGCCGCGAGCCGCGAGCCGCGAGCCGTGAGCCGCGAGCCGCGAGCCGCGAGCCGTGAGAGTGTACTATGTAATGCGTGACGCCTCTCCACGCCACGATTTCCGGCTTCAGCCGGGCGATGTTCAGCAACTGGCTCTGGCACAAGCCGCTCGGCCTCGTCGTCGACGCCGGCGAAGGACTGCAACTCGCGCTGGGTTCCAGGATCTGGACGCCGGAGGTGGTGGCGATCACCCACGGGCATTCCGATCACGTGCTGGGCCTGCCCGGGTTCGTCGCCTCCCGCCGTTACGGCAAGGGCGCCCCGGACAAGCCGCTCACCGTGCTGTATCCCGCTGGCTCGAACGGCGCCGAAGTCACACGAGACCTGTTCGCGCGACTCTGGCCTCGCGAGACCTTTCCCGTCACCTGGGTGCCGTGCGCGGCCGGCGACGAACGGCCGTTCGGGCGCAACCGCGTGCTGCAGGCGTTCGAATCGCTCCACGGCACGTCGGACCCGACGCTCGGGTACCGCGTGATCGAGATTCGCCACCGCCTCCGGGCGGAGTTCGCGGACCTGCCCCAGGCCGAGATCCGCGTGCGTGTCGCGCGCGAGGGCCGCGCCGCGCTGATGGAAGAACACCGGCACGTCATCTTCGCCCACAGCGGCGACAGCATGCCGCTGCCGGCGGACCTCGTCCGCGGAGCGGACCTGCTGGTGCACGATGCGACCTTCCTGGAACCCGGCGATCGGCGGTGGGACATCCACGCCTCGTCGGCGGAAGTGCTCGCGCTGGCGCGGGACGCCGACGTGCGGTGCCTCGTGATGCACCACCTCTCGATTCGGTACGAGCGGAACGACGCCATCCCGGCGTTGCGCGCGCAGGTGGCCGCGTCGGGATTCCGCGGCGACTGCTGGCTGCTCGACGACAGTCGGCTGATCCCGCTCAGGAACGAAGAGCCGTCCGGGAGCTGATGGGCTCGAAGGTCTCGGGCACGGCCGCCTGCCGCCGATCCCAGGCGCGTCTGGCGAGATCGTAGAGGGCCTGCTGCGCCCCGAACGGCGCGTCGCCCGCCGGCCGCGACGGCACCTTCCAGACGCCATCCGCCCCGAGCCGGCGTCCTTTCACGTTATCGCGGAACAGGGTATCGAGTGCCTCGAGCACGCGGCGGCGGCATTCCGGCGCGTCCACCGGGAACATCAGCTCGATGCGGCGGTCGAGATTGCGCGGCATCCAGTCGGCGCTGGCCAGGTACACGTCGTCGTCCCCGCCGTTGTGGAAGTGGAAGACACGCGCGTGTTCGAGGAAGCGGCCGACGATCGACACGACGTCGATGTTGTCGCTCAGGCCCTTGACGCCCGGCCGCAGCACGCAGATGCCGCGCACGTTGAGGCGGACGCGGACCCCCGCCTGCGACGCCCGGTACAGCGCCTGGACGACCCGTTCGTCGACGAGGGCGTTCATCTTCGCCCGGATCTCCGCCGACTGCCCGGATTCGGCCCGCCGGGTCTCCCGCTCGATGAGCTTGAGCAGGCGATCGCGCAGGTGGGTCGGAGCCATGACGAGCTTCTTCATGCGAGGCGGGTCGGAAAACCCGGTCAGCGCGTTGAAGAACGCCGACGCGTCGACGCCGATCTCCGGCGACGACGTCAGCAGGCCCATGTCGGTGTATTGCCGGGCGGTGCGGTCGTTGTAGTTCCCGGTGCCGAGATGCACGTAGCGGCGGATGCCGTCGCGCCCGCGCCGCACGACGAGGCAGATCTTGCCGTGGACCTTGAGCCCGCGGATGCCGTAGATCACGTGCGCGCCCGACTCTTCCAGCTTCCGGGCCCAGGCGATGTTCCGCTGCTCGTCGAATCGCGCCATCAGTTCGACGACGACCGTGACCTGCTTGCCGAGGTCGGCAGCCCGCGTGAGGGCGGTGATGATCGGCGAGTCGCCGGAGGTGCGATAGAGGGTCGTCTTGATGGCCAGCACGTCCGGGTCGTCGGCGGCCTCATCGACCAGGGCGATCACCGGATCGAACGACTCGTACGGGTGATGCAGGAAGACGTCACGTTCGTCGAGGCGCTCGAAGAGGCTGAGGTTCTCGCGGTCGTCGAAGACCGGGACCGGCTTCAGGGACTTGTCGCGCAGGTCGTCGAATCCCGGCAGGTCGGCGAGGCTCATCAGCACCCGCACGTCGACGATTCCCGGGACGAGGTAGATGTCGTCCGGCCCCACCTCGGCCTCGGCGGCCACCTGGTCGAGCAGGGCCTGGCTGATGCCCGCGTCCACTTCGAGTCGCACGACGTCGTTGCGGCGGCGCTGCCGCAGTTCCTCTTCGATGGCCTGCAGGTACGCCAGGCCGCCCTCGTCGTCGAGTTCCAGTTCGGAATCGCGGGCGAGGCGCACGACCGCCGATTCGATGACCCGCTGGCCGGGGAACAGCATGTCGAATTCGGCCCGGATCACGTCGGACAGGAGCACGAAGGTGACGGCGTCACCCGGCACCCGCACCAGGCGCGGCAGTCGCATCGGGACCTGCACGACGGCGAGACGGGGCTCGTCACCCTCCTCGACCGGAGCCAGCCGCAGCACGACGTTGAGGCTGAGCGACGCCAGCAGCGGAAACGGGCGGGACGCGTCGATGGCCAGTGGGGTCAAGGCCGGGAGGACCTGTTCGCGGAAGTACACGGCCACCGAGGCCCGTTCGTCGACCGTGAGATCCTGGACTCGAGCGACACGAATCCCCGCCCGTTCGAGCGCCGGCAGCAACTGGTCGTTCACCGCCGCGTACAGCTGTTCCACCATCTCGTGCGCGCGCAGTGCGACGGCCTTCATCTGCTGCGCGGGCGTCATCCCCGAGGCGTCCGGCTCGGCGTCGCCTTCCCGGATCGCGTTCTTGAGGCCCGCCACGCGGACCATGAAGAACTCGTCGAGATTCGACGCGGTGATCGCCGCGAACTTCACCCGTTCGAGCAGCGGGTTGGAGGGGTCGCACGCCTCCTCGAGCACGCGGGCGTTGAAGGCCAGCCAGGACAACTCGCGGTTGAAGAACCGCTCGGGACTCCGCTCCGTCTTGCGTTTGGGCGTACTCTTGCTCACGACTGCTCCCCGGTGATGCGCACCGTCAACCTGCTGCCGAACACGTCCGTGAACAGGTCGGCACGGGCGGTCGCCGCCAGACGCTCGGTCGTCAGGTCTCCCGTCCCGTCGACGACCAGCACCCACCGGCCCTCTTCCTTGACCACCCGGACGTCACGAATCTTGTCGAGGTGCTCGGAGTCGAGCGCGTTGGCGAGGCGCAGGATGGCGGCCAGCTTGTTGACGCGCACCCGATCCTGGCGATCGAGGGCGACGTACGGCGGGTGCGCCTTCTGCGGCAGCCCGCGCCGGTGGTACCGCGCGACGTTTCCGATGACGTCGCGATCGTCCGACGACAGGCCGAAGATCTCCGACGCCTGCAGGACGTACTGCACGTGCTTGTGGTGCGACCGCATCCCGATGAACAGGCCCACGTCGTGGAGCAGGGCGGCCACCTCGAGCAGGAGGCGGTCGCGTGACGGCAGGCCGTGTTCGTCCTGCAGTTCGTCGAAGATCCGTGTCGCCAGGCGGGCCACGACCCTGGCGTGGCGCGCGTCGTAGCGGTACTTCTCGCCAAGCGACTCGGCGCTCGCCAGGACCTGCCGGCTGAAGTCCGCCAGGTCCGACTCGGTGCCCTGGTCGACGAGGTCGAGCAGCAGTCCGGCTCGCAGGTTCGTATCCGGCACGGTAATCGTCCGCGCCGAGGTTTCCACCAGGAGCGCGCGGTGGACGAGGAGCGCAGGCACCAGCGTCTCGGCATCCACCGGCGACAGGCCGTGGCGTTCGACGAGGGTGTCCTGATCGAGCTTCTCGATTCGCCCGCACCACTCGATGAACGCGTCGCGCGGCACTTCCCGAACCTGCGATTCGGGCGCGTCGACGAGTTCCTGCGCGGCGAAACGGATGTCGGGACCGAGCGCGATCATGTACTGCGCCGAACGCAACGGCATGTCGCGGTGGATGTCGCCGACGACGTTGCCGATGTGGCGCGTCATCATCGCGACGCGCCGGTCGCTGTCACCCAGCCACTGCCCGAGCCCCTGCCGCATGCGGATCGACCCCAGCGCGTAGACCCCGGAGTGTTTCGGCCGCTCGCCGGCCAGCAGCGTCAGATCCGCCGAACCGCCGCCCACCTCGACGAGCAGGGTGTGCCCCGCCAACAACGCCGGGTGGCCACGCAACCGGTCGCGCACGGCCAGGTACGTCAGGCGGCTCTCTTCCGAGCCGTCGATGACGTCGACCTGCAGGCCGGTCCGGATGTGCACGCGGTCGATGAACGTGTCCGCGTTCGAGGCTTCGCGCACGGCGCTCGTCGCGATGGCCCGGTACCGCACGACCCTGTACTCGTCCATCAGGCGCTTGAAACCCTCGAGGGCCTTCAGCGCCGCTTCCAGGCTGGCGGCGCCGATCTTCCCCGTCGAGAAGGTGTCCTTCCCGAGCAGCACGCCCCGCGACATTTCTTCGAGGACGAACGGCGCGCCGGCCGCGCGGATCTCCGCCACGACCAGGCGCACGGCGCTCGCGCCGACGTCGACGACCGCGACGGTCTCGGGGGGACCGGCGGAACCCATGGTTGGAGTGGTCACGCCCGTATTGTATGCCGGCACGAGGCACGGCCATGCATCCGCCCAGGGGAATCGCATCTCAGTTCTTGGCCGCCCTGATGACGCGCAGCAGGTAGTCGTGATCCCACCCGGCGGCCAGGCGTTTGTTCTTGATCCCCAGCTTCTCGGTCCGTTCCTGCTTCAGTAAGTTGAGGGCGATGTGGTGGAGCGTGGCGAGGTTTTCGGGGGCGTGGCCGGTGCGGATGCGGCTGTGGTCCTGATGCAGGGCGACATCGAGCACCCAGTGGAGGCCGTTTTCGATCGTCCAGTGGCCGCGCACGATGCGCGCGAGGTGGGCGGCGTCGGGCGGCAAGCTGGAGATGAAGTAGCGCGTCTCGCGCGCCGTCTGGGCGCCGACCGTGCGGGTGGCGTGGACACAGACGACGCTGCGCAGGCCAGGCCACCGACGCCGGGAGCTGAGACACGCGAGGTCGTCGGTGGCCCACGCCTGGCGCTGCTCAATCCGCCCGTGGTCGCCATCGACGGTCTCAGCCGTCGTATGCCGCAGATCGCGAAAGCCGTGCGCCGCCGCGTCCGCGAAGAGGGCCTGGACGTCCTCGTGCAGCCGCGTCTGGTTGCCTTTCAGGCTCAGGACGTAGTCCCCACCCCGGTCGCGGATGCGGCGCGCGATGGCGGGCTGGCACCCCATGGCGTCGATGCTCACGATGCGGCCGGCGAGCGCGAGGACATCCAGCAACGCGGGAATCGCTGTGATTTCATTGGACTTCGCGTCGGTCTTCACTTGCCCGAGGCACAGCCCCTGGGCGGTCGCCCACGCGCTGACCATATGGATGGCGGCCTTCTGCGACGCGGTGTCAAACGTGCGGCGCAGCGTCTTGCCGTCACTCGCGATCACGTCCCCGGGCAACAGCGTGGCCAGCGACTCGACCCACGCCAGAAACGCCACATGGAAGGCGTGGGGATCCAACGCCGCAAACACCCGCCCGAAGGTGTCATGCGAGGGAATCCCGTGCGGGAGGGCCAGAAACTGCCGGAACCACGCCCGCTTCGCGTGGCCAAAGCGGGCGATTGCCACCCAGTCATCTGCCCCGCAGATCACGGCACAGACCGTGATCACCAGAATGTCGACGAGCGCGTGACGCCGCGTGCGGCGCACGCGGGGATCGGGGAGCTGCATGAAGTGAGTCGCCAACGGGACCGGCACACGACGCGCCATGAGCACCTCCACAGGTGCTCTCCCATGTACCCTACCCCCGATCCTTGTACAAGGGAAAACAATGCCGCGTCAGCACCCCGGCCCAATTAGATGCGATTCCCCTATGCATCCGCCCGGTTGCCGGTCCGGCCCGAACGGCCTATGCTCACCGAATGCCCGTCTCCGTCCGTCCCGCAGGGCGCCGTGGTCGCCTCCGCCGCGCGCTGGCCGTCACCGCAGGTGTTGCCGTCGTCGCCGTGCTCGGCGCCGGCGGGTGGATCCGGTACGAACTCGCCGGGAGTCTGCCGCGGCTCGACGGCCGGTACGCCCTGACGGGCCTGACCGGCCCGATCACGGTGGACCGGGACCTCGACGGAGTGCCGACGATCCGAGGGCGGTCGCGTATCGACGTCGCGCGCGCCACGGGTTTCGTGCACGCGCAGGAACGGTTCTTCCAGATGGATCTCTCCCGGCGCCAGGCGGCCGGCGAACTCTCGGCGCTCATCGGCCCGCAGACGCTCGACGCCGACCGGGCCGCTCGCCTGCACCGGATGCGAGCCCACGCCGCCGACGCGGTCGCCGCGGCGTCACCCGGCGAACGGGCCCTCCTCGAGGCCTACGTGGCCGGCGTGAACGCCGGGCTTCGAGCGCTGCGGACGCTGCCGTTCGAGTATCTCCTGCTGCGCGTGGCGCCGGCGCCGTGGACGGCCGAGGACTCGGTGCTCGTCCTGGCCTCGATGTTCTTCTCGCTGCAGGAATCGACGGCCGCGCGCGAGTCCCGCGTCGCGCTGACGGAAGACCTGCTGCCGCCACCGCTGGCGTCCTTCCTGCTGGCGCCGGCCGGCGACTGGGAAGCGCCAATCGCGGGAGGCCTGTCACCGCGCGTGCCCGTGCCGGGCGCCGACGTCATCAACCTGCGCTCGGCGGCCGCCGGCGCGAGAGCGCCAGCCGTTCGACCGGCAGGGTCCGGCTCGCCTCTCGCCTGGCTGGCCGGCTTCGACGACGAGATTCGCGGCAGCAACAACTGGGCGTTGTCCGGCGCGCACACGGCCAACGGCGCCGCGCTCGTGGCCGACGACATGCACCTGCGCATCGCTGTGCCGAACACCTGGTTCCGTGCCTCGTTCGAGTGGGTGGATGCTGCGGGCGCGCACCGCGTGACCGGCGTCACGCTTCCGGGCGTCCCAAGCGTCGTCGTCGGCAGCAACGGCGCCCTCGCCTGGGGATTCACGAACGCGACCGGCGACTTCAGCGACCTCGTGCTGATCGACCCGGATCCCCGAAGCCCCGATCGGTATCTGACTCCGGACGGATCGCAGGAGTACGTGCGGCACCGCGAGACACTGGCCGTGAGGGGCGGAACGAGCGCGGCGCTCGATGTCCGGGAGACGATCTGGGGACCGATCGTCGACACGGACCACCGCGGCCGCCAGCGGGCGGTGTGCTGGGTGCCCGCACGGCCGGGTGGCATGAACCTGCGGCTGTTCGCCCTCGAGACAGCGTCGACCATCGACGGCGTGTTCGCGATCGCGCACGACGCCGGCATCCCCGCGCAGAATCTCGTCGTCGGCGACCGGAACGGGCGGATCGCGTGGACGATCGCGGGCCGCATCCCCAGGCGCGTCGAGGGGTTCGACGGCCGCGTGCCCGCGTCGTGGTCGGACGGCACACGAGGGTGGGCGGGCTGGCTGGCGTCCGATGCGTATCCGAGGGTCGTCGATCCGCCGTCGGGCCGGCTCTGGACCGCCAACAACCGCCTGGTGGACGGCGACATGCTGCGTACGATTGGCGACGGAGGATTCGACCTCGGCGCCAGGGCCAGGCAGATTCGCGAGGATCTGCAACCGCTTGAACGCGCGACACCGGCCGACATGCTGCGGGTGCATCTCGACGATCGCGCCGTGTTCCTCACACGCTGGCGCGATCTCGCCCTGCGGACGCTGACACCCGCCGCCGTCGCCGGCCACGCGGCGCGCCGGGAGTTCCGGCGACTGATCGACACCACGTGGACCGGTCGGGCGTCGGTCGAATCGGCCGCCTATCGGCTCGTGCGCGCGTTCAGGCTCGAAGCGGCCACCCTCGCGTTGCGGCCGCTGCTGGCGCCGGCGTTGTCGGCCGACCGGCGCCCCGCGACGACGGTGACAGCCTGGGTCAGGACGATCGAGGCCCCCGTCTGGACCCTCGTGTCCGAGCAACCGCCGCACCTGCTGGACCCGGCGTACGCGTCGTGGTCCGACGTCCTGCTCGCCGCCATCGATCGTACGTGCGAGGTGCTGACCGTCGACGGCGGCCGGCTGGCCGATCGGACCTGGGGTGAAGCCAATACGGCGCGCATCGGGCATCCACTGGCGGCAGCGATTCCGATGGCGGGAACCTGGCTGAACATGCCGGGAGATCCCCTGCCCGGAGACAGCAACATGCCCCGGGTCCAGTCACCATCGGGCGGCGCGTCGGAACGCCTCGCTGTGTCGCCGGGCCACGAGGCCGACGGCTACTTCCACATGCCGGGAGGCCAGAGCGGTCATCCGCTGTCGCCGTACTACCGGCGCGGGCATGCGGCGTGGGTCGCCGGGACGCCAACGCCCTTCCTGCCTGGCCCCGCGGCCTCGACCTTGATCCTCGAGCCTCGCTGACGACCGTCGTACAATGGGCGGGCATGACACCGCTCCCTGAGCTGCCCGGGCTGGAGGTCGCGCGCGCGCGTTCGGCCGCCGATGGGGTTCCAACCGTGCCGGCCGACGCCGCGCGGTTCCTGCACGTCATCGCCACGATCGTGCCCGGCCGCCGCATCTTCGAGATCGGGACGGGCTACGGCCTGTCGGGGCTGGCGGTCCTGACGGGCGGCGGACCGGATGCCACCCTGTTCACCGTCGAACGCGACGCCGCGCGCGCGGCCGTGGCGCGGGACCATTTCGCGGCAGCGGGCTTCTCGACGCGCGCGAACGTGATGGTCGGTGAAGCCGCGCGCCTGGTGCACAAGGTGGCGGGGCCGTTCGACCTCATCGTCCAGGATGGCGAGACGGCCGTCTTCGACCCGCTCCACGATCGACTCGTGGCGTTGGTGCGCCCCGGCGGCGTGCTCGTCTCCCACGCCGGCCCGCGGCCCTACCACGAGCGCCTGGCCGCCGACGGGCGCCTGCGTACGACGTTCCTGCCGGTCGGCGACGGCCTCGCCCTCTCGGTGCGCATAGAATAGCTGCCATGACCGTAGACCAGTGGCTCGACATCGCGGCCGCCGACGCGGACCGACGGGAACTGCCCGCGCTGAGACCCCTCCTGGCGTCCCTGGCCGACGCCACGGCCGTCCTGCGCGCGGCCGACTGGAACGAAGACGCGTCCGGGTCGAAGCCATCAGAGCCGCGCGAGCCTCTGCCCCCGGCCAAGAGCTACAACCAGGAATGGCCCGGCCAGTACGGCGGCGGGGCCGATGCGGACCTGCCGGTCTTCCAGCAGCCCTTGACGGTGCTCGCCCCGCTCCTGGCCGCCGGCACCCTGTCGTCCGAGAACCTGACGCGCGCGTGTCTCGACGCCATCGAGGCCCGCAACAGCGCACTGCGGGCGTTCGTCACCGTCGATGCGGACGGCGCGCTGGCCCAGGCGCGCGCGATGGACGAAGAGACGGAGGTCGGCCGGAACCGCGGCCCGCTGCACGGGATCCCCGTCTCCCTCAAGGACTTGATCGATCAACGAGGCCTGCCCACGACGGCCGCGTCACGCGTCCGCGAGGGCCACGTCGCCACCGAAGACGCCGTCGTCGTCACGCGGCTGCGCGCGGCGGGTGCGGTGCTCATCGGCAAGACGAACCTGCACGAATTCGCGTTCGGCACGACGAGCGACGAGACGGCCTTCGGCCCTGTGCGCAATCCGCACGACGAGGGGCGATCGGCAGGCGGGTCGAGCGGAGGGTCGGCGGTGGCCGTGGTGACGGGCATGTCGGTCGCGTCGCTCGGCACCGACACCGGGGGGTCGATTCGAATCCCGTCGGCCGCGTGCGGCGCCGTCGGCCTGAAACCGGCGTTCGACGAGATCCCGACGGCGGGTGTCGTGCCGCTCAGCCGGTCGCTGGACCACGTCGGCCCCATCACCCGTTCGGTGGCCGACGCGTGGCGCCTGTACCTGCTGCTGAAAGGGGAAGCGGTGGCGGCGATGTGGCCGCTTCCGGGGCGCGCGGACATCCGGGGGCTGCGGATCGGCGTGCTGCGGCCGTACTTCCACGACGTGCTCGACCCGGACGTCCGCCGGCGGTTCGCGGAAGTCCTCGCGTGGCTCAGGCAGGCCGGGGCCGCGACGGTCGACGCCGCCATCCCCCACGCGTCGGATACATCGGCCATCTACCTGCACCTGTCGCTCCCCGAAGCGGCGGCCTATCACGCGGCAGCCGTCGCGGCGATGCCCGACCGGTACACGGCCAACGTGCGCCTGCGGATCGAGATGGGGCGGTACGTGCTCGGCGAGGACTACGCGCGCGCGTTGCACGGGCGCGAGGTCCTGCGCCGCGAGGTCGACGCCGCGCTGCGCGACTGCGACGTGCTCGCGCTCCCGACGCTGCCCATCGCGCCGCCGCCGCTCGGAGCCTCGACCGTCGACGTCGAGGGCCAGCCGCAGCCCGTGCGGGCGATGATGTTGCGGATGACGCAGATGTTCAATCTCACGGGACATCCGTCCATCTCGCTGCCAGGCGGACGCACCCCAGACGGCCTCCCGTGCGGATTCCAGCTCGTCGGCCGGCGCCACGGCACGGAGTCGCTGCTCGCCGTGGCCGCGACGTTCGAATCGATGATGCACGCGTGACCGGGGGGAAGACCGCTCTCGGCTTTCGGCTTTCGGCTCAGACCCTCTCTTTACAGGTACTTGAGCAGTCCCTGGAACGCGTCGTAGAGCACGCCGGCCAGGGCGCGGACGAGCGGCGACACCTGTCCCTGGTCGATCGCGTCGGCCACGGTCACGGGGTCTGTGAGCAGCAGCCAGATCGTGGCGACGGCCAGCACCGCGGACAGCGCGGCGACCGTGCCAAACAGACTGAGGCTCAGGCGGGCAAAGCTCATAAGAATGACTGGGGACGCCCTTAGAATACACCCGGCTGTCCTCCGGTCCTGTGTCTATTACGCGCCGGCCGGGGAGCGGGTTCCAACGATTGGACGAACGGCGCCGACGGCCGGTTGGGTCAGGTTCTCGGCCGCATCAGTGCCAGCATCGCCTGGACACCCAGTACGGGCCCCGGCAGGATGACGAGAAACGCCCATTGCCACCCGATCCAGGCCGCCGCCGCCGACACCAGTCGAATCGACAGCATCGTCAGCAGGAAGCCCAGGCAGGTCTGGACGGTCAGCGCCGTGCCTACGTGCTCAGGCGGGCTGGTTTCGGACACGATCACCGAGAACTGCGCTGAATCGGCGACGACGGACACGCCCCAGATCCCCGCCAGACATAGCAGCACCGGCAGCGGGGCACGAAAGGCGGGTACCGTCAGCGCACAGCAGCTGGCGCTGACCATGAGCGCCCAGGCGGCGACGCGCGCTCGCCCGAAACGGTCGGCCAGCGATCCTGCCGCGACGCAGCCGACCGCCCCGCTCCCAATGGCCACGAAGGCCGCAAGCGCCCCGAGGTGATCGGCGTGCGCATACCCACGCGTCGTCAGCGCGGCCGTCACGAAGACGCCGACCCAGGCCCACATCGCGTAGAGTTCCCACATGTGGCCGAGGTAGCCCAGCACGCCGAGCCGCGTGGCCCGGCGGCTGAAGACACGAAGCGCGGCGCCGGCATCGAAGGGAGCGGAGGACGCGACATGCGGTCCGTCGCGGACGAAGGCGGCCACGACCACCGCCGCCGCCAGGCTCATCACCGAAGCGGCGAGCACGCTGGACCGCCACGATCCGCCGGAAACCGACGCGATCAGGTATGGGATCGCCTTGCCGAGCGTCAGGCAGCCGATGAGCGTACCGATGGCGAGGCCGCGACGCTCGCGGAACCAGCCGGCCACGAGCTTCATCCCCGGCGGATAGACGAGCGCCAGCGACGCGCCGGTGGCGAACCGCCAGGCCACCGCCTCGGCCGGTGTCGTGGCCACCGTTCCCACGGCGTTGGCGGCGGCGGCCGCCAGGCATCCGGCGGCAAAGACCCACCGGGCGCTGACGAGGTCCGACAGGTTGAGCAGGGCGCTGACCAACGTGCCGGCCACGAACCCGCCCTGGACACCCATGGTGATCCACGCCGCCTGGCCGGCATCGAGCCGGAACTCGCGAACGAGATCGGCGGCGACGGCGGTCGCCGAGAACCAGGGCGTCATGGCCAGCAGCTCGGCCAGGCCCACCAGCGCGAGCATGCGCCACTGCGGATGACGGTTTACCATCGGCGTGTTTGTCGTTACGATGCAGAAGACCGGGCGTGCGCCCGAAAGTATACGCCAGAGGGCCGAGGACGCGACGTGCACGATTCGACCTTCGACATCCCCTACAGCAAGCACACGCTCGACAACGGCCTCGACGTGCTGCTTCACGAAGATCACGCGTGCCCGATCGTCGCGGTCAACCTGTGGTACCACGTCGGTTCGAAGGATGAACGCCGCGGGCGAACCGGGTTCGCCCACCTGTTCGAACACCTGATGTTCGAGGGGTCCGCGCACCACGACTCCGGCTACTTCGAACCCCTCCAGCAGGCCGGCGCCCAGTTGAACGGGTCGACCAACACCGACCGGACGAACTACTGGGAAGTCGTCCCCTCCAACGCCCTAGAACTGGCGCTCTGGATGGAATCGGACCGGATGGGCCACCTCCTGCCGGCGCTGACGCGTGAGAAGTTCGAGAACCAGCGTGAAGTTGTGCTGAACGAACGGCGGCAGAACTACGAGAACCGGCCCTACGGGCTCGTACCGGCGGTGCTCGGCGAAGCCCTGTTCCCGCCCGACCACCCGTACAGCTGGCTCACCATCGGCATTCCGGACGACCTGCGCGCGGCGTCGCTCGACGACGTGCACGCGTTCTTCCGCCGGCATTACCATCCGTCCAACGCCTCCCTGGCGATTGCCGGCGACATCGACGCCGCCGCCGCGCTGGACCTGGTGCGGCGGTACTTCGGGGACATCCCCGGCGGTGCGCGCCCGGACCCGGTGCCTCGGACCACGCGTCCGCAGAACCCGCCCCGCCTCGTGATGGAAGACCGGGTCGAACTGCCGCGCCTCTATCTCGCGTGGGTCACACCCGAACTCTACGGCGCCGACGATGCCGAACTGGACCTGCTGGCGGATATCCTCGCCGGCGGAAAGGCGTCCCGCCTCTATCGGCGGCTCGTCTACGAACAGCGCATCGCGACCGAGGTCGCGGCCTACCAGAACTCCCGGGAGGCCGGCGGCTACTTCCAAGTGGTGGCGACCGCCGTTCCCGGAGTGGGCCTCGCCGACATCGAACGGGTGTTGCGTGAAGAACTCGAACGTTTCGAAGCCACGGGACCGACGGGTGACGAACTCGCGAGGGCGGTGGCGCTGACCGAGTCGGGATTCCTGTCACGGCTCGAACACGTCGGCGGGTTCGGCGGCAAGTCCGATCAGCTGAACAGCTACAACGTGCAGGTGGGCGACCCGGGCTACTTCGCCCGGGATCTCCAGCGGTACCGCGAGGCGACACACGACAGTGTCCGGGGCGCGGCAAGCCGACATCTCCGGCCGTCCGACGCGGTCGTGCTGAGCGTCGTGCCCAACGGCCGCCTGGACCAGGCCGCGCAGGAAAGCCGCAAGGCGGTGGCCTCGTGAGCGCCGTCGATCGTACGCGCCTGCCGCAGCCGGGCCCCGAACCCCCGTTCGTCTTTCCGGGCCCGGATCGCCGCGTACTCGACAACGGCTTGTCGCTGTGGACGCTACGGCGAGGCGCGCTGCCACTCATGTCCGTCGTGGCCACGGTGCCCGCCGGATCGTGGTACGACCCGCCCGCGGCCGAGGGCCTCGCGTCGATGACGGCCGACATGCTGGACGAGGGGACGGCCGGTCTGTCCGCCATCGAGATCCAGGAAGCCCTGGCGCGGCTCGGAGCCGAGATCGAAACCGATGCCGGCCACGACGCCGTCACGATCACGCTGACGCTGTTGCAGCGCCACCTGCCCGAGGGCCTGCGGCTGCTCGCGAACCTGCTGTGCCGGCCGACGCTCGACCCGTCGGAGGTGGATCGCGTCAAGACGCTTCGCCTGAACCGACTCCGCCAGCTTCGCGATCATCCGGCGGCGCTCGCCGAGCGCGCGTACGCTGAGACGCTCTACGGGGCTCATCCGTATGCGCACCTCCCGTTCGGGTCCACCGCTTCGCTGGAGCGCATCGGTCACGCCGACGTCGCGGCGTTCCACGCCGCCGCGTACCGCCCCGATCTGACGACGCTCGTCATCGTCGGCCCCACGCACGCCGAAGACGCGCGGGCCGCCGTGGAAGACGCGTTCGGCGCGTGGAGGCCGATCGACGGGCGACCGCCCCGCCCGGCGGACACGACGTGGCCCAGCGTACCGCCCGGCCGTCTCGTGCTGATCGATCGTCCCGGCGCGGCGCAGACCGAGTTGCGCGTCGGCCACGTGGCGTCGCCGCGACGGACGCCGGATTTCCACGCGCTGCTCGTGCTGAACACCGTGCTGGGCGGGCAGTTCGTCAGCCGGCTGAATCTGAACCTGCGTGAGCAGAAGGGGTACACCTACGGCGTGCGGACGGCGTTCGAGTTCCGCCGGCAGGCCGGGCCCTTCACCCTCGGGACGAGCGTCCAGACCGATGCCACCGTCGACGCGGTGGCCGAGTCGCTGCGCGAGATCGCGGACATCCGCGGCACGCGGCCGGTCACCATGGACGAACTGACCCTGGCGCAGCAGACCCTGACCCTGGGATACCCGCGAGGGTTCGAGTCCACCGCGCAGATTGCCCGGGCGCTGTCACAGCTCGTGCTGCACGAGTTGCCCGATGACACGTTCGCGGTCTTCGCGCCGCGCGTCAGGGCACAGGATACCGACACCGTCACGGCGGCGGCCCGTCTCCACCTGGACCCCGATCGGCTGGCCGTGGTCGCCGTCGGCGACGTGGCGCGGATCGGCGACGGCCTCGGCCGTCTCGGGCTCGGCGCACCAGCCGTCGTGAACCCGGTCCTGTAGCGTTCTTCTCGGAGGCGATACGACATGCTTCTCTCGGGCGACATCGGCGGCACGAATGCGAGGCTCGGTCTCTTCACGCGCGGCACCGCGCGCCCGGAGCTCGTGCGCACGAGCGTGTATCCGACGAGCGACTATCCCGACATGGAAGCCATGCTCTACGCCTTCATGCGCGAGGCCGGGTTGTCGGCGTCCGACGTGGAGGGTGCGGCCTTCGGCGTCGCCGGTCCGGTGCTCGACAATGTCGTAACGCTCACGAATGCCAACTGGCAGATCGACGGGACTCGCACGGCCGATGCGCTCGAACTGCCGCGGGTCCGCCTCGTCAACGACCTGACGGCGATGGCCTGGGGCGTCACCGTACTGACGCCGGACGAATACGTGACGCTGCAGGAAGGCCACCGCGACCCGCGCGGCAACATGGTCGTCATCGCGCCAGGCACCGGTCTCGGGGAATCGCTGCTCCACAACGAAGGCGGCCGGCTGATGCCGTCCCCGTCGGAAGGCGGTCATGCGGATTTCGCCGCGCGCACGCCCCGAGAGATCGACGTCCTGATCGCGGTGACCGCTCGCTGCGGCCGGGTCAGCAACGAACACCTGTTGTCGGGACAGGGCCTCGTCAACCTCTATCGCGTCACGCACGCGCAGGGGCAGACCTGCACGGTCGATCCCGACCAGGCCGATGCCCCCGCCCGCGTCACGGCCAACGCGCTCGGCGCGGCGTGTCCGGCCTGCGTCGAGGTCCTCGACCTGTTCGTCGGCATCCTCGGGGCCGAAGCCGGCAACCTCGCCGTGCGCGGTGTCGCCACGGGCGGCGTGTTCGTCGGCGGCGGCATTCCGCCCCGGATCCTGCCGGCGCTCCAGGACGGCCGTTTCATGCGCGC
>CAZJRM010000026.1:15924-35387 GCA_964547975.1 uncultured Vicinamibacterales bacterium
GCGGCATTCCGCCCCGGATCCTGCCGGCGCTCCAGGACGGCCGTTTCATGCGCGCGTTCCTGGCGAAGGAGCCGGCCGACGAGCTGGTGACCCGCATCCCGGTGCACGTCATCACGCATCCGTACCCGGGACTGCTCGGCGCTGCCGTGCTCGCCTGCTGAATCGCGCCCGAGGACTGGCATTCGCGCGACCCGGCTGCTACACTCTCGTTGCTTCCGCCCTCTTACAAGGAGTCACGCACCATGTCCGAGACGCCGTCCGGCACGGTTTCCAGCAATCGCAACGTGATGATCGTCCTCTCCTACCTCTGGATCCTCTGCCTCGTGCCGTTGCTGACGGAGAAGGAGGACAAGGAGGTGCAGTGGCACGCCAAGCATGGCGTGGTCCTGATGGTGGCGGAGATTCTCTTCTGGATCGCCTTCACGATCGTGACGAACATCATCGTCGCGGCCACGCTCGGCCTGGGCTGCCTGGTGTCGCTGCTCGGTCCGTTCATCGCCCTGGCGTTCCTCGCGATCCACGTGATGTGCATCATCAAGGGCGTCAACGGACAACGCATGGTCATCCCGTACGTGACGGATTTCGTGCAGAAGTTCTAGTTGCGCAAGCTGAAGTGGCTGACCGTGCTCACCCTCGCCGCGGGCGCGTGGTGGGATCTGTCTCGACCACCGTCGGCGCAACTCGGCGGCGCGGTCGCCGTCGGCGCCATCCACCTCTACCAGCGCACGCTGAGCCCGGCCCTCGGCCAGGCCGGCGTGCGCTGCCGTTTCACGCCCTCCTGCAGCCACTACGCTGAAACGGTGATTCGAACGGACGGCCTGCTCAAGGGAAGCCTGCGCGCGGCCCGCCGTGTCGCGCGATGCGGCCCTTGGACGCCGATGGGGACGGTCGATCAACCCTAGGCTCGCGGCTCATGGCTCGTGGCCCGCTGCCGGGTCGAACGTCTGCCGCGTCTCGTTGCTCAGCAACACCCAGAACGCGTACACCGCCAGCGCGGTCCCGAACGGCAGGAAGAACAGGTTCAGCACGGAGAGGACGAGCGCGACCGGCCGCGCCCACGGCCGTCTTCGCCGCAGGCCGACGCCGTCGTAGATGTGCACGCCCCCCCACACGAGCGCGCCGACGGCAAACAGGAAGAACATCGTCGTCGTGAACGCCGCCGCCACGCCTGCCGGCTCGGCCCCGGGTTCCGCCGACAGAATCACCCCGAGCGCGCCCAGGCCCAGGATCAGGATCGACACGCCAGCCACGAGCGCCAGCGCGCCCCAGATTTTGTGCAACCGCGCGAGCAGGTCTACGTGCCGGAGCATGCGCTGGTATTCTGCCACTGTCCGGGCGCCGTCGCTGCGGGATCACCCTCGATCAGCACGCGAAGGATCAGCACCGCCGGGGGATGGATCCCGGCGATGGGAGTCGAGCACCGTTCGCCGGAATTCATGTGCGGCGGAATAGTGACGAGTACACCGATCGAGGAGGTGTATTCACCGTCCCCCTGGCAACGCGCACACGGTTCCAGCCAGTGCTCGCCGCGGCCGGCGCACGACGGGCACGGGTGGCGCTGCGACACGACCAGCGGCAGCTCGACCCCCGCCCGGGCCTGGGCCGGCGTCATGACGACGTCGGCGTGGAAGGGGCCCGGCGCGCCGTCTTCGACGGCAAAGGCATCGCGGACCCGCGCCGTCAGCGCGGGCACCGACGGGAAGTCGATGGCAATCTCGTCGGACCACACGGCGCGCTCGGCGCGTCGGGTGACTCCCGGCGTGGTCAACGTGCCCGATGTGCCGATTCCGTGTCGTGGGTGCATGGAGAGCAGTACGATAGGAACGCGCGCGAGCGCTTGTCAAGACGGGAGGACAGGATGTCCAGGAGCATGGAGTGCCCCATGTGCGGGGAGAGCATGCGCATCAAGGAACGGGAATCGGTGGACCGGATCCCGGGGCACGCCCAGGTCGTGAAGCGGGTGACACGTGAGTGGATCTGCCCGGGCTGCGACTACTTCGAGGAAGACGTGCAGCCGGAGCAGAACCGGGCAGCGGGGCCGTCGCCAACCGACTAGCCCGGCGCACGACCGGCGGCCCGCCTCAGCGGGCGCCGAGCACGAGGAGGATTTCGCGCCGCGTCTCTTCGTCGAACTGCTCGAACGGGAGCGCGGTATCGCATTCGTCGCAGAGGACCTCGAACACCGCCGGGCGGTCTTCTTCGGCCACCTCGACGCGGGCCCCTTCGATGTGAACGACGTGCATCTGGAGCGTCTTGACCAGGAAGCTGCGGGTATTCCCGCAACCGGGACATGCTGCCGACATGATGCTAATCTCCTTCACATCCGCGAGGCTGTCGAGCCGCCGACGTGCCCCTGCATTGTATGGAATGGCCGACGGCGGACGCAACGGAGAAGTTCCCGGGTTCGACGCCGACGTCCGGCACGCAACCGCCGGACGCAGCCGAGCGTCTAACGAAGTGGGCACAGACGGACCACGATGATGATTGCCACCGGTTCGACCCAGACCGACGTCCGACGGACCGCCTTCGAGTTCGACTCGCTCGAAGCGCTACCCTGCGGCTGCGTCGCGGCGCGCTTCCGGGTCCTCCCCTGGTACGGCCACGTCGTCCGTCTCGAAGCCAAAGGTCCGTACTGCCCGTTCGACCTGCATCACGACAACGCCATCGTCGGGATTGGTATCCGGTCGGACGTCCTGTCTTCGGACGACGAACTGTAGAGACCGGCGCGTCGCTTCCTCTCGCCTTGCCCCTTGTCCCTGGCCCCTTGTCCCTTGTCCCTTTCCCTGTTCCCTATCGCCTATCCCCTCTCCCCTTCTGTGGCATAGATGAGCCTCCCCCGGACGTCCCTCCCCGGAAACGCCCGCCGGATCGCCTCCACGTAGACCTCCATCTGTCGCTCATCGCTGTCGCGCGGAGTCCCCGTCTTGAAGTCGAGCACGATTACGCTTCCGCCTTCCGGCACCACGAGGCAGTCGATCACGCCACGGACGACGGCCGGGCCGTCGGCGGCGTCGCGGGCGAGGCTGAACGGCACTTCGAAGAAACACGGTCCCGATTCGAGGACGGTTCGGACATCCGCCCGGTTGCGCAACGCCGAGAACGCCGAGACCGCTTCATCAATCACGGTTCCGACATCCTCGACCGAGCTGCGCTCGTCGTCCGTCAGCAGGCGTTCGGCACGCGATCGCCAGGTATCGGCATCACCGTCACTCGAGCCGCCGAACTCGAACAACCGATGGACGAGGCGACCGGCGAGCACACGGTCGGCTTCCGGTCGGCCCGACGCCCGCATCGCGGTGTGGTCCGACGCGATGGCTGACGTCACAGCCAGCCGGCGCACGGGCGCACGGTCCGCCACCGGCGCGTAGTCGTCACCCACCGTCGGGTCGGGAGACACCGGGGTTTCGCCGGTGTCCCTCGCCCGATCCGCCTCGGGCGCCGGCACGGCGCACACGGCGAACCGGTGGATGCGGCCGGACTGTCCCGTCCACGCGACGGGCCCGGGTCGGCCCAACGCCTCCGACACCAGGGTCCGGACGCCCGCCGGGCAGACGCCCGCCAGGCTGCCCGGTCCGGGCTTCACCGCGCCGTCCTTGACGATGGCCGACAGGTAGAGCCGGTCGCGCGCGCGTGTCGTCGCGACGTAGAGCAGGCGTTTCGTTTCCTCCGCATCCCGGTCCGACGCGTCGTCGTCGAACTCGGCGTGGAAATCTCCGACGGCAACCGCCTCGTCGCCCAGATCGTGGGCGGACACACGAATGGGGTCGCCCAGGCCGCCCGCGCCCTGTTCCAGGTTGACGACGAACACGATCGGGAACTCGAGCCCCTTCGACGCGTGAACGGTCATGAGGTTGACGGCATTGAGCGCGTCGACGGCGGCGTTGGACTCGTCTCCGGCGGACAGCCGATCCAGGTAGTCGGCCAGGCGGCCGAGCGTCAGGTACCCGCGGTTCTGGATTCGCCGGGCGAGCCCCCGCAGCTTCTTCATGTTCTCGCGGGCCTGAACGAGTCTTGGGCCTCGCGTCTCGAAGGCGTAAGCCGTCTCCTCGAGCACCTCGTCGAGCAGCTCCGCCGGGGGTACGGCGTCGGCAAGGGCGAGCCACCGCGCCACCGACGTCCTCGCCAGTTGCAGCACCCGGCGGTCTTCATCATCCAGTCGGTCCAGCGTCGGAGGCGCGTCCGGCGCGTACAACGCGCGTGCGATCGCCGGGGCCAGCTGCTGCAACGCCGGATCGGACAGCCTGACGACCCGCGAGCGGAGCAACGCGGCAGCGCGGAGGTCCGACTGCGGGTCGGCGAGGTAACGCAGGACGGCCACGATGTCCTTCACCTCGTCGGCGTCGAAGAACCCGAGCCCCTTGTAGACGTAGGTCGGAATGCGCCGCCGGTCGAGGGCGCGTTCGTACGCGCGATGGCTCTCCCGGGTGCGGAAGAGCACGGCCACGTCACCGGGTTCGGCCGGGCGGCGGACGCCGGTCTGCCGATCGCGCACCACCGACGTCCGCAGCAGCCGATCGATCTCGGCGGCGACGGCCTCCGCACCGTCGGAGGCCGTCGCGGCCGGCACGACACCGAGCGCGGGGTCGCCGCCTGCCGGGTCGGCCTCCTCGTCCAGGGGAAACATGTCGCGTTCGTCGTACCGAAACGCGTCGCTGCGTTCCGGCCGCTTGTCGACGGCGGCGAACAGGTCGTTCACGAACGCCAGGATCTCCGGCGCCGACCGGAAACTGTGGGTGATGGTCCTCACCGGGGCGCTGTCGGGCCGCAACATCGCGATCGCCTCGGCCGCTTCGTCGAGCAGGGCCACGTCGGCGTCCCGGAACCCGTAGATCGACTGCTTCCGGTCGCCCACGACGAAGATCGACGGCGGGATCGCATCGTGTGCCGGACCGAATCCTTCGCCCCAGGTCCGAACGAGCTGTTCGACGAGGTCCCACTGCGCGCGGGACGTATCCTGGAACTCGTCGACGAGCACGTGGTGGTAGCGCGCCTCGAGCAGGAAGCGGCTCCGGGCGAACTCCTCGCGATTCGCCAGCAGTTGCCTCGCTCGGTGGAGCAGTTCGGCGAAGTCGAGCACGCCGTGGCGGTCGAGCGTCGTGCGGTACTGCCGTGTCGCGACGGCGAACACCCGGCGGACGGCTCGCGACAGGATGACGTTCAGGTCGCGTTTGAGGGCGCGGGCCGCCTCGTCGATGACCGGTGCCGCGTCCGTCACCAGGCTCCAGTGCGCGGCCGCTGCCGCTTTCGTCGCGTGATAGGGCTTATACTCCGGCGGCATCCGCTTGCGCGGCGCGTGGCCTTTCGTGAAGAAATGACGCCGGATGCGGTCGAGCGCGGTCCGCAAAGACGTCGCCGGATACGGGTCGGCCCCGTCCCGCATCGATGCCACGAGGCTGCGCAGGTCTCGCCCGAGGAGATCGAACGCCGGATGCCCCACCGGCCCGCTCGCGATGAACGCCTCGAGGCCCCCGGGCATCGAGGCGATGGCGTCGGCCAGCCGCCCGGCGCCCAGCCGGCAGGCGCGCTCGATGGTGAGATCGCGCGGCCCGGACGACAATACCCGGTCAAGCGCCTCTTCGGCGACCAGCCGTCGATCGAGGAGCGCCGCCAGACCGGTGCGCAGGCGCCGCTCGCCGAGCTGCGCAAACAGCAGGGCGACGTCCGCATCGTCCCTCGCGAGGGTGCGGCCGATGCGCATCGTCCGGTCGAGTGATTCGTCGATGAGCCGCGGCACGGCCGTTTCGTCCGCGATGTCGAATCCCGGGTCGAGGTCCGCCTCGAGCGGGAACTCGCGCAGCAACGCGAGGCAGAACGCGTCGATCGTGCTCATCGCGATCTCGTTCAGCCGCTCGCGCAGGTCGCGCCAGCGCGCCTCGTCTCGGGCCGAGAGCGGCGCCGCCTTGCGCAGGCGGTCGATGATCCGCTCGCGCATTTCCGCCGCCGCCTTCCTCGTGAACGTGATGGCGAGGATGTTCCGCGGCTCGACACCCGCCACGAGGAGGTTGACGTATCGATCCACCAGGACGCGGGTCTTGCCGGTGCCGGCGGATGCCTCGAGCACGACGTTCTCGCGCGGGTCCACCGCGGCGCGGCGTGCGGCGTCGTCACGCAGCGGCCGCACCGTCAGGCCCTCGGGCTCGTCGAACGGCAGCGGCAGGCTATGCTTCGCCATCGACGTAGTCCTTGCGGCACACCGGCACGAACGGGCAGTACGAACACCGGTGTCGGGTGAACGGCTGCGGCGGGAACATCCCGCCTTCGATGCGCTCGACGGCGTCCGCCAGGCGCCGCTCGCCATCGACGAGCGCCTGGTCGAGCTTGTCGGGGTCGGCGGCGAGCGGCTTGTAGTAGGGCGGTTTGCCGAACGCCACGTACGCCGCGTCGGTTGGCCGCCACGAACGGCCCAGGCGGCCCTCGAGCCGTGCGCGGGCTGCGGCCGCGTACGCCGGGAGCTGGACCGCGGTCTTCAGCGCCGGCGGCTTCGTCAGCTTGTAGTCGAACACCCGGAAGGTTCCGTCGGCCAGCAGGTCGACACGGTCGGCCGTCGCCCGCAGCGCGATGCGGCGGTCGCCGTCCGCCGCGCGGAACACCGCGTCACCTCCCAGCGGGAACTCCAGCAGGCGCTCGACGACCTCGCCCCGCTGTTCAGCTTCGAGGCCGAGGACGATGTCGCCGAGACCGGGAGCGACGGGTGACCCCATCAGGCGCGTGCGCTCGATCGCCGCGTCGCCCGCCGGCATCAGCGCCAGGCGCGCCTCGACGACGTCTCCGAAGAGGCGTCGCGCCTCGTCCAGCGTGCCGGTCGTGATCGCCCCGTGACCGGCCTCCTGCCAGGCTCGGAAGAACGCCTCGAAGATCTCGTGCAGCACCTTGCCCTGCGTGCGCGGGCTCAGGCCTTCTTCGTCTTCCGGCTCCTCCTTGAGCCGCAGGACCTGCTCCGAGAAGTAGACGAACGGACACTCGAGGAATCGGTCGAGCGCACTGACCTTGTAGGCAGCGGGCGCTGTCGGACGCCCCTGGCCGTGGAACCGGGCATCATCCGCCGGCGTGCGGGACATCCGTAGCGTGAGCCAGCCGGCCGCGGTGCCCTCCAGGGCCTCCTGCGGCACCGGGTCGGCTGTCAGCGCTTCCGAGACGAAGACGCGCGGCAACGCCGCCATTCGATCTCGTTCGGTCGGCAGCCCCGCGTCGGCGAGGTCTTCGAGGAACGGAGACGGCTCCACGATGGTGTCGTCTTCGAGCGTGAAGGTCGATACCGCCACCCGTCCGACCGGGAGGCGCAGGAGATCCAGGAACGCCGCGCGGTCGTAGGCGCGTCCGTCGGCTTCTTCGGGCCAGCCGAGATCCGTCAGCATCGAGAGCGGGAAGAAGATGCGGCGCGGGGCGGCTTCCGGCCAGTCGTGCTGCGTTGCGCCGACGAGATACACACGGTCGAAGTCGCCGTAACGCGCCGCGTGCGCGTCGGTCACGACCACACCGGCGCCGCCGACGCGCGGCGCGAAGGTCTGGCGTTCGATCCATTGCCGCAGCGACGCGGCGGTGTCCTCGAACGGCCGCGGCGGCGCGTCGAACGCCCGGAACGCGTCGCGCAGGTTCGCCAGCGTGCCGGTCACGGCCGCCCGCGCGCGGAGGTGCCGGCGACGCACGTCATCATCGGTCGAGGGCACGCGGTCGTGCGCGCGCAGGAATCCGAGCAGCGTGTCGAGATGATCGGACGGGGCCGCCGGCGACAGGAGCGCCGTGAGTTCGGCGATGGCGGCCGCGGCCGCCGCGCCCGTCCGCGCCAGCACGTCCCGCTTCCAGTGATCGCGGCCGGCAGGGCCGTCAGCCGGATCGCGTTGCCACGACTCGATGAGGCGGCCGAGGTCATCCGCCCCGCCCAGGTAGCGGTGTTCGCTGAGTGCCCGATCGAACAGCGAGACGGCCGTCGGCGTAACCGGCGTGCCGCCCGACTCGAAATGGAAGTGAGGCGAACGCAGCAACGCCGTCAGGGACGCGCGGTCGAATCCCGTGCTGATGTTCTCGACGACCAGATCGAGCGCGGCTGCGGCCGGCTCGGATGCGAGCGGCAGCGTATCGACCGCCTCGTACGGCATCCCGGCGGATCCGAACGCGCGTCGCGCGAGGTAGACGTACGGCAGCGGGCGCTTGAAGACGACCGCGGTCCGATCGAGGCGGGCGCCGGGATGCTCACGGAAGAGCGCCTTCGTCCGCCGGACGACCCACGCCAGTTCGTCTTCGCGATCGCGGTGGAGGAAGTGCCGCGCGCCATCCTCGGCGGCGGGAATCTCCAGCACCGGAGACGGGGAGAGCGCGCCGCCTTCATCCCGGGTTTCCGCGATGCCCGGCAGGTGCTGCCGCAGGCGCACCAGGAACCCGGCGGCGAGGGCCGCCTCGGTGGCCACGACGTCAATGGCCGTGATGCCGTTCAGGCGCGCGAGCAGATCGAAGTCCGCGGCACACAGCCCCGAGACGTCGCCGGCACGATCGCCGACCGACACGACGACGCGCCGGATCGGCGTGTCGTCCGCGGCCAGCAGGTGGCCGCGCATGACGTGCTCGTCGGCCCGGCCGAGGACGGCGAGGCGCGTCTCGTACTCGCGGAACGACGCCACCATGAAACGTGCCTGCGCCAGCATCCGCACCGCGCCCCGGTCGTCGTCTGTGTCTCCGCCGAACCGCGACGCCGACAGCCGGTCGAAGTCATCGACCGAACGCAGCTGCCGGCGAAAGGTGTCGTAGAACGCCAGCATTTCGCCGATGAGGGTCGGGCGCAGGCTGAACGGCGGCGGGGTCCCCCCGAGGGCAGCCGCCCGCGCCGACGCCTCCAGCAGGACCTCGCGTTCGAACGCCGACAGGAGCGGCGGGGCCTGCGCCACGTGCAGGGACAGCCAGGACATCCAGTCCTGCCGCGTCATCACGTGCGGCGGCACGACCACACCGTCGCCCGCAGCCGTCTCGAACCCCCGTCGGAGCTGCTCGGCGGCCGCGTGCGTGGGCACGAGAATCGCCGTCGTGCGTGCGGTCGGGACGTCACACGCCCCGTAAGCCAGCAGGGTTCGCCTGAAATCCCTCAGGGTCGCCACACGTACGAGCCGGGTCGTTCGAGGGGTCGTCACCGGGAGCCGGGCTTCGCGAAGAAGGCGTCGACGGCCGCGCGGGCGCGATTGAGGAGCATCACGGCCCCCGCCGCCGCCGCCGACGCGTTGCCGGCATCCTCACGGCTGGCGTGGGCGACGGCGTGGCGGCGCTTGTTGGCGGCGTCGATCATCAGGGTGGCCGATGACGCAAGCGCCTGGTGGCCGTCCTCCAGGCCGGGGGGCGGCACGAGCGGCACGAACGATCGCTGGACCTCGTCGAGCCGGGTCACCATCTGATCCAGCATCTTCGGCTTCGGTCCGGATTGCAGGCGGATGGCCTCGAGCGCGTCGTCGAATTCCGCCATGCGCGTCATGGCCCGGTCCACCGTGTGGCGATAGTCGCGGAACGCCTGCGTCCGGTAGACCCAGCGATCCAGTTCGAGCCGGCGCGTGCGTGCCGCGTCGAGGTGGTACTCGAGCGTCGCGAGCAGCGACGTCATGTCATCCCGCCGCCGCTGTCCGAGCCTCAGGTCACGGGCGCGGACGTCCGACACAATCCGCTCGACGCCCTGGGCGTTGCCCGTGGCCGCGAATCGCGCGGCCGCCCTGACTGCATTCGTCGCCAGTTCGCCATACGCCCTGGTGTCTTTGATCTCCCGTTTCACCGACGCCTTGACGTCATGTTCGATGACCGACGCCCACCGTGGCGGCAGATCCTTTCTGCGTGCGCTCAGCGTCGCGAGAATGGACTGCTGAAGCGACAGGCGCTCGACGGGCGAGTCGCTGGCCCTGGCGGCCGCGAGGGCCGACCCCACGGTTTCGGCGGGTGTCGGGGTGGGCAGCAGTTCACCGGGCGGTGGTTCCACCACCGCGACGAGGGCAAACGAGTAGCTGTGCTGGCCCATCTCGGCCTGCGCGGCCGAAATGGCCTCATCCAGCATCTCCGTCAGGTTGATGACCTCCCGCGACCGATAGCCGTAGTGCGATCGGGGCCACTCGACGAGCATGGCCCGGACCTGCCTCGCCAGCGTGAGCTTGTGGGCGCTGTTCTTCGACAGCGCGATTTCGCTCAGCGCCCGCGCAACCTCTGCCGTGAGGGCCGTGTAGTCCGCATCACCGCGCGTGGCGACGTAGTGCCGGTAGTTCACCGTGTCGGTGTACGCCTGCGTCTTCTCCCAGTCGACGACCGTCTCAGGCAGGCTGACGGTCTGGAAGCCGTCCGGTTTCGCGACGGAGCCCAGCGGAACCGTGAAATAGACGCGGTCGCCGGCCCTGGTATAGGGACCGAAACTGATGAGCGGCGTGCCGTCTTTGAGGAAGACGCGATGGAGCGGTGGCGTGTCGGCCGGCGCGGCGGCGGCCGGCGTCGTCCCGGTCCGCACCTGCGCGCCGATCGCCGCTGCGGTGACACACCATGTCACGACACAGCCGGCAAGCCATGCGACGCACGCCAAGCGTGTTCGGGAAGAAGACGGCGGCCGGACTGGTGCCATTCGATTCCAAGGGTAGCCCCCGTACCGGGGACCGTCAAGCGTACGCGGGGCGATCGCCGCTGTGGAAAACATGTGGAAGACGTCGCGGAAAACCTGTGGACATGCCGACACGGCGAGGCGGAATCGACGACGATGATTGATCTTGGGTGCACGCGCGCATGTGGAAGGCACCTTCGCGCGTCGCTTCGCTTGATCGTGTCCGGGCAGCGCGTAAAATGCTGAGTCGCCGCCCACTGCGTTCGTCACGGAGCCATTCGACAGCCATGAGCATCTCGGTACGCCGGTTCGAGCAGGAGATCGCGGGGCACCACTATGTCATCGAGGCCTCGCCGGTCGATGCGGACCGCTGGCGCGCGCAGATCGCGCGGCGGCCGGGTGTGCCGTCGGCGCTGATGCCGTTCTACGGCACCACCGCCGACGAAGCGGCCTCGATGCTCGTCCGCTGGCTCAGCCTGGCTCACCGCGTGCCGGTGCCGCAGCACCCGTAACCGGTGTCTGGACTCGATCGTCCAGGTCCTCGCAATCGCCAGCCTCCCCCGATCCGTGTAGACTCGCGTGGATGAGTCTCCCCCGTCGTCATTCGGTTCGCATGCTCTCGTGTGTCTTGCTCGCGGCGCTCGTGCAGGGCTCCGCTCCCGTCCGCGCGGCCGATCCGCTCCCTGCGGTTCGCCTCGTCGCCACGGGCGGCACGATTTCGAATCGCGACGGAGGTCGCCTGACCGCCGGCCAGCTCGTGGCGGCGATCCCGACCGTCGAGCGGTACGCGCAGCCCGAGGTCGAACAGTTCTCCAATACAGCCAGCAGCGCCCTGACGCTCGGGCAGTACCTCGAACTGGCGCGGCGGCTCAACACGTTGTTCGCGTCCCGCCCGGATCTCGGCGGCCTCGTGGTGACGTGCGGAACCGACACCCTCGAAGAGCTCGCGTACTTTCTTCACCTGACCGTGCGCGACGAACGCCCGGTCGTCGTCGTTGGATCGATGCGCAACCCGAGCACCGTCGGCTACGAAGGCGCGGCGAACCTGCTCGCGGCGTTCCGCGTGGCGGCGGCGCCCGACTCGCGCGGCAAGGGCGTCATGGTCGTCCTCAACGACGAGATCAACTCGGCGCGCGAGGCAACGAAGACCGACGCCCTGCGTCTGCAGACCTTCCAGAGCCGGCCCGCCGGCGTGCTCGGCGTCGTCGACACTGACCGCGTCGTCTACTACCGTGCGACGGTGAAGCGTCACACCGCGCGCAGCGAGTTCGACGTCTCGGCGATCACGTCGTTACCGCGCGTGGACGTCGCGCTGGCCTACCAGGACGCGCCTGGCGACATCATCCGGGCGATGGTGGACGCTGGCGCCCGTGGCCTCGTGCTCGCCGGCGCGGGCGCCGGCGCGTCGAGCGGCTCCCAGGGCGACGCGCTGCAGTACGCGCGCTCGAAAGACGTGATCGTGGTGACGGCCACGCGCACGGGCAGCGGGCGCGTGGCGAGTTCGCGAGGACGTCTGGAACGCCCGCGGCGGACACGCGCGGAGGAAACGGCGCTGCAAGGCAACGCCGCCCAGGGCACCATGCCCGGCAACCTGCCAGAGACGATGTTCGCGAGCCGGATTGGCGCTGAGGATCTGACGCCCGTCAAGGCGCGGCTGCTGCTGATGCTGGCGCTGACGCGGACGAAAGACGTCACCGACATCCAGCGGATGTTCGAAGAGTACTAACGCACGACGAAGTACGGCTGGTTCGTCAGCGCCTGGTCGAGTCCCGGGAACAACGACGCGCGGCCGTCGGCCGTGCGCACCTCGAAGAAGTACTGCAGCGCGAACCGCGAGTTCGTGTACTCGGCCGGGATCACCGCGCGATACCCGTCTCCGTCGCGCGCCATGTCCAGCACCTGGTACCGCTCGGCCTGGTTGACGTGGCGATAGTGCAGGCGCGAGAGAGAAGGCGTGGCCGGCCGCGCGACCGTCAGCGAGAGCGGGAGCGGCTGTCCCGCGGTCAGGCGAGTCGGGGGCCTGTGCCGGCATTCCAGCGCGAGGCGCGGCGTCCACGACAGCACGCCGTCGATCACCTCCCGCACACGCGCTGGCGTCGCGGCGGTCGGCGCGAGCGCGGCGAGTTCCTGTTCCATGGCCGCGATGTCCGCGTCGATCGCGGTCAGGCGATCCTGCCAGTGCCCGCGCTGGTGCGGCAGTGGTCCGAACGTGATGTCGGGCACGTAGACACCCTGCGCCTCGGCGACGAACGCCGCCCACGCCGCGCGCGCGTCACGATACAGGCGCACGGCGTGCTCGAGCGCCGCGCGGCTCCCGGACTGGCGGTGGACCTCGTGGAGCGCGCCGGCGCGCAACTTCAGCGCGAAGAAGCGCCCCATGCCGACCTGCATGCGGATGTCGATGACCGCTCGGCGCAGTTCGGGGGACTGCGCGGGCGCGTTGACGCGCGCGATGCCCGCGAGGCTTGTCGCCGTGGCGTCCGCCAACTGGTCGAGCCAGTGCGCCGCGTCCACCGGTGAGTACCGCGCATCGTCCTCGCCGGCCAGGGCGCGGCGAACCCATTCGCCGATGCCGGCGAAGATCGCCGGGTCGAGCGGGCTGACCGTCGCGAACATCTTCGGCTCGGGCGTGTCACCGTAGGGCGATGGCGCGTTGGGCACCGGAATCGAGTGGTTCGTGTAGAACTCCGGGCTGTAGGTGTCCTGCGCCGCCGAGGGCATGTGCGCCGTCGTGACGAGCGGCAGGATGCGAGTCGCCGTGCCGAGCGCCGATTCGACCGCGGGTGCCGCCGCGCGGTAATCGCGGCGCAGCAGTCGCTGCCACGTGTCGGGCGCCGCGTCGGGGTTGTAGAGCATCCGCCCCCAGAGGAGATACGTGTAGCGGAACTTCTCCCAGTCACGGCGGGGATTCAGCGTCATGTCCGCGTACCCGCACCGCCCACCCGCGATCCCGGAGCCCCGGCGCCCCTTGAACGCGAGGGGCTCGAGCAGTTCCGCGCCGTCGCTGCCGCAGAACCGGAACGCGCGGGCGTGCGCGGCTGCGGTCGCCGGGTCACCCCACAGCAGGAACTTGTGCGTGCCGGGGAACACGCGGAACATGAAGCCGTACGGCCGGTCCTGTTCGAGGAAGTCGGCGTAGCCGTACCGCGTGTGGTTCCGTGACCCGAAACTGAGCGCGGAGAACGGATCGGCGCCGTCGGCTTTCGGCAGTTCGAGTTCGCGAATGGCCGTTTGTTGGTACGGCAGGCCGGTGTGCTCGGCCCAGTACTTGCCGCACAGGCGGACGGGCATGCCCGTCGCGAGCGCGCCGTCCACCATCTTCCGGTCGAGGCCTTTCACGTGCAGTTCGATCTCGACGCGGCGCCCGCACGCGGGCACGCCGTCGAAGATCGTCTTCCAGAACCCGTAGCTGCCCTCCTTGACGCCGCTCTCGTAGTGCGTGCGCAGGGTGACGCCTGAGATGCCGGGACACGCGCGCAGCACCGCGGTCAGCGCGTCGCGGCAATAGGCCCCGTGATTCGACGGCCCGAGGCCGGCAATCGTGTAGTTCGCATTCGGGCTGTCGGCCCACGTGTAGCCGTGCGTCCACAGGCCGAGTTGGAAGTCGATCCCGTGCGCGACGGCTTCACGGCTGATGAACTGCAGCGTCTCGAGGTTCCGATCACGTTCGGCGTCGGACAGGTTGACCGCGCGGACGTCGTGGCCCGGAGGAGCGACCAGGAAGGGATACGAGAAGAGCAGGTAGCCGTCGGTCACCCAGCGAAGCGTGTCGTAGCCGAAGCCCAGGCTGAAGTGGAAGCGGTTGATACGCTGGCGCGCGAGCATCGCGAAGTACTCGGGCCAGAACTCGCGGTCGTAGAACCACGGCTTGTCTTCGACGTCACTCACGAACGGGCGCCCGATGGCGCGAACGGCGTTGGCCGGGGACTCGATGGTCCGTGGCGACCCGAGCAGCACGTCCGGGTCGGCGTACTCGACGCGGTCGGCGAGTTCGAGCACGGCGTACATCACACCGCGCGCGTCGGCGCCGGTCGCGACCAGGTCTCCCGGCCGACCGCTGGCCGGGAGGATCGCCAGTCCTTCGGGCCCGAGCGTCGGGGTGCCAGCCGCCCTCAGCGCTGCGGCCGCGGCGGGACGCGAGTGTCCCGCGATGACGATCCGCCGTCCCGCCGACGCCGCTCCGGTCGCTGGCGTTTCTTCGACGATGGCACCGGCACGGGTCAGAACGGCCCTCAATTCGGCGGTGGCCCACCGCACCTGCGGCGACGCCGCGAGGGCATCATCCGGGTCGCGCACGAGGACGATGCGGGCGGGGACGCCACCGCTGGTGACTGATGATGCGCCGAGCGTGGTGCTGCCGAGCGCCAGCGTGGACACCTGGAGGAAGTCGCGACGGGAGAGACGGCGGGTCGTCATAGGTCGCGGCCAATTGTGACAGGGTTCGGGATTCGTCCGGCCCTTTGACGTATCCGCCGGGCACTGCTAGAATGATGAGTCTTGTCTGACGTGGGCCTGTAGCGCAGCTGGGAGCGCGCCTGAATGGCATTCAGGAGGTCACCGGTTCGATCCCGGTCAGGTCCACCACCTCTCCCTCCAGCCTCGAGCGGGTGCGCGACTTCGGACTGCCGATCGTCACGTCGGACACGCTGGATGTGTGGAACGACGCACGGGAGGCCGCGCAACAGTTCTGGATCCGGAGCAGCGAGGACTCGAGAGTCTCGAGGGAGTTTCGCGGAATCTGCGCGGCCAACGCACGGCTGCTCGCGACGCAGCGGCAGCGACAGGGCAGGCCGAGCTGAAGCTCGGCACTACACCTGTCACGCCGCAACCAGTCAGACAGGGCTGAAAGCCCCGTCCCACAACCATCACGCTGCAACCAGTCGGACAGGGCTGAAAGCCCTGTCCCACGATCGCTACTTCACCGCAACGGTCAGGTCGAGCGAGCCGACATTCTTGCCGCAGCTGACGTTACCCTTCAACCCCGTCGGGCCCGGCGAGAGGTAGATCGAGCGGCAGCCGAAGTCGTCGTCTTTCTTCTGCATCGCCGCCGGGTTGGCAATCTGCGCCTGCACTTCCGTCATCATCCGTTCCTGCACCACTTCCATCTTCTTCTGCAGGTCCGCGAGTTCCTTGCTGTCGTACTTCCCGGCTTTCATCAGCTCGCCCATGCGCTGGCTGATCTTCTCCATCTCGGCCATCGCCGAGCCCTGGTTGCCGGCCTGCATCGAGAACGACAGGCTGGCCTCCATATTGCTCGCGTTCAGCGTCAGCGAACCCGTGGTCGTCTCGAAGGGTTTGGTCTCGCCGCGCTTGAAGAACTCGGCCTTGTAGCCGACCTTGGCTTCGCGCGTGTCAACCGTGAAGTCCTTCGCCTCCGGCGTCAACTGAATGGTCCAGCCGTTCTTCACCGACGTGAGGGTGTACGCCTGCGGCGTTCCAATGAAGATCGGCGCCCACGTCTCGCCGCCGCTCACCGGCGCGAACGCGTACACGCGCGCCCACTGCGGGCCCACGCCCGGCTTGACCGTGGCCGTCGCCTTGAACGTGTTGGGCGCCACGACCATGTCACTCAGCGTGACCACGTCGTTCCCGCTGAGGAACGTCGTCTGGTCGGAGAACCTGCCTTTGAACGCCAGCGGCGCCGTGGCGCCGGGCGCCATGCGGACGGCCGCCGTCATCGTGATCTCGGGTGTCGGGAACGTGGCAAACAGCTTCTTCCGGTTGGCGGGTCCGAACAGGCCCTGCGCCCGCTGGTCGGCGTCCGCCTGCCGGCGGATCGCCGTACGCTTCGTGTAGAACTCGTTCGACTGGGCACGCGTGAGGGCGAACGCCGCGGACACAGCCAGCGCGGCCAGCAGCACTCGGGTCATCGTCCGACGGGCAACCGAAGTCATCATGATGCGTCCTTTGTCTCGAGGGTCAGTACGGCCACAGCAGCCCAGAGGGCCGCGATCTCGGCGGGACGGGCCAGCGGAAAGTCCACGAGCGCCACGGCGCCGACGGCCAGGACCGCCGCGACCGCCGCGGCGGTGAACTCACGGCCTGTGCCCCGACGCTGCTGACGAATCGCGACAGCCAAGACGACTCCGACGAGCAGGCACGTCGCGGCAAAGCCCGGCACGCCGCGTTCGACGAGCGCTTCGAGGTAATCGTTGTGCGCACGTTGCTGCGGGCCGGCAAACACGCGATCGGATTCGTGGGTGGGCGCCGTTCCCTGCCAGTCATGGTACACCAGTTCGAACGCACCGGGCCCCCAGCCCGCGACCGGGCGCTCGAATGCATGAGGCGCGGCGATGCGCCAGATGTACGCGCGGCCCGCGAGCGTATCGGTATGCGGACGCGCGGTGGAGCACCACGCGAGGCTCACGCCGATCGCCACGGCAACGATCGCGCCGAGCGCGCGCCGGCGCGCGCCAGGGGGACGGCGGGGCACCACCATCGCGACGACGCTGAGCGCGACCGCGAGCCCCAGCGCGCCTCCGCGCGAACCGGTCGCCGCCACCGCGCCGAGCCCCATCACCAGGATCGAGCCGCACACGACCGACAAGGCCCGCCGCCCCAGCGCGTGCGCCTGCCACGCCAGCGCGACGACGAACGGCACCGTCGTCGCCAGCCATGCAGCCACGAAGTTCGGGTTACCCAGCGTGCCATACGTCCGCAGCCGCGCGCTGCCGCCCTGGATGGCCGGCACCCACCCGGCCGCGGCAAACGGATCCAGCCCCCACCACTGGGCCAGAGTCACGGCAGACACGACCGCAACGGCGCCGACGGTCGCCCCCGCAACCCCGGCAGACGTCACACCGCTCGCAACGAGTCCGACCCAGAACAGCGGACCGGCCAGCCCGACCACCAGGGACTCACCGGCGACAAACGGGGCCAGGGCACCCGACAAGGCAAACGACGCCATCCAGGCGAACGCCGTCCAGCCATGGGAAGCGGGAGCGCCAGACACGGCAGCCCCGACGGAACGTCGCAGGAGTCCCAGCAGGAGCAGCGTGATCGTCCCGCACCCGAAGACCCACAACTTCGGCAGCGAGAACGGCCGATCCACGCCCGGCCACACCACCACGGGCACCGCGACGATGAGGACCGCCGCCAGCGCGCGCCCGGCGACACCGACTGGGGCGTCAGCGTGGTCCATCGTGCCTCGCCGCCTCGGGCGCCATTCCGGCAATCCACCGCGCGTAGTCCTCGGGCGTGTCGATATCGAGGAACGCGCCCGGGTCATCGACCTCGACGTCCACGCTCCGGGCCGCGTACGCCCGGACGATCGGCCGCGCGCCCTCGGACGGGTCTGCGCCGCGGAAGGCATCGAAGATCGCCCTCGCGAAGAGCACGGGATGCCCGTGTCTCCCATCGGACGCGGGGCGGACCAGAGGAGCCCGGGTCGCACGGAACACCTCGATGAGACGTGTCACCGTGCGCGCGCTGAAGAGAGGGATATCCACGGGACACACGAGGGCCGCTGCCGCCCCTTGGCGGGCGGCAGCGTCCAGGCCGACGAGCAATGAGGTCAATTGCCCAGCTTTCCAGTCGGGATTGTCCAGAACCGTGACACGAGCACCGGGGAGCGCGGCAGCCAGGGCGGCGCGGATGTCAGGAGCGGCGGCAGACGCCACCACGATGACGGCGTCGGCGCCGCCGGCGATCATGGTTCTTGCAGCGCGTGAGACGAAAGTCTCCGAGCCAACGGACAACAACGCTTTTGTCGTGCCCATGCGGCTCGACGCTCCGGCCGCGAGGATGATCCCGGTGATCGACGGGGCGGGCGACTGCATCTGAATCGGGCCAGAACGCCCGTGCGTAATCGTTCACGCCGCGGGCGCGACACTTCAGCATACACCGGCGTGCTAGAATCGCCGCATGAGCGAGGACCTCCCGAAGATCGCCTGTCAGCGGTGCGGAGCGCAGATGGAGATGAAGGATCCCGCCGCGGGCGCGCCGTGGACGCCGGACCAGTATTGGGTCTGTCCGAAGTGCGGCCGGCACTTCTGGTCCACGTACCCGCCGCCGGCGCCGAAGGAGAAACCTGCCCCGTCGGCGTAGGTTCTAAAACCGAACGCCTCGCTTGACTTTACGGTCGACGGCCACATACACTGGCGCCGAAATCGGCGCTTTTTTGCGCGTCACGACGCCCGCGGTGGGTTGGGTGTGGCTGCGCATTGGCCGCCGGTCGCAGGGCGCCCGTCCTGCTACCCGATCGGAGGAGACAGGGTATGCCAACCGGGACAATCGCAAGGCTCCTGATCGACAAGGGGTTCGGATTCATCCGCGACGAAAGTGGCACCGAGCATTTCTTCCACAGGAGCGCGGTACGCGGTGCGGTCTTTGAGCTGCTTCGCGAAGGCCAGCGGGTGGAATTCACCGTCGAGGAATCCCAGAAGGGACCTCGGGCTGGTGACGTCCGTCTGATTGAAGGCTGATCGACCCGCTCTCGATGGACCGGCTCCGTTCGTCGCGGAGCCGGTTCTGTCTGTGGCGAACTTCCCTTCCTCCCCGCCGTTCACCTCCATCCGCAACCGTCTTCACGGCCCGCGTCGGACACCGCCCGTCCGGAGTATGATGGCGGAACTCCGGCCATCATGCGGTCGGACGTGTCTCACGGAAGCGAACGGGGCCCGGTGGCCCTCCCGGTCTTCAAAATCGGTCGCTCCCCGCTCATCGCGGGGGGGCTGGGTTCGACTCCCAGGCGCTTCCGCCAGCCTTCGCTGGCCTGCACATGACTTCGGTACGGTTCGGCCAGCTTCGGCTGGCAAGCCAGTGAAGGCTGTCTCGCCGGAGCCCGGCGAGCACCTGGAACAAGGCGCAGCCGAGCGAAGGCGGACCGGAAGCGCCTCCCAACGCCCCGCTCATGGCAAGCATTCGACTCGCGAGCGGCCGGCTTCGCCGGCCCGCCCCGCTCGCTCATGGCGGG
>CAZJRM010000027.1:0-9142 GCA_964547975.1 uncultured Vicinamibacterales bacterium
CAGGGCACGTTTGCCGGCGGGTCGAGCCGGGCCGGGCAGAGGTCAGCCGGCGCCCTCGGCCCCAGGGCCGAGAGCCGAAAGTCGTGAGCCGAGGGCCGAGAGCCGAACGCCGCGAGCCGAGAGCCGTTCACCGCTAGCCGCCGGGCGCTGGCCCCTAGTATCATTCCCCCATGGACACCGTATCGCTCAAGATCGATGGTCGGGACGTGACCGTTCCCAAGGGCACCACGATTCTTCAGGCGGCCCTCGACAACGGCATCTCCATCCCGTACTACTGCTATCACCCCGGACTGGGCGTTGACGGGTCCTGCCGCGTCTGTATCGTCAAGGTCGAGAAGATGCCGAAGTTGCAGACGTCCTGCTCGACCGTCTGCAGCGACGGCATGGTGGTCGAGACCGCCAGCCGCGAGGTCATCGACGCGCGCGCCGGTGTCTTCGAATTCCTGCTGATCAATCACCCGCTCGATTGTCCGGTGTGCGACAAGGGCGGCGAATGCCCCCTGCAGGATTTTTCGTACCAGTTCGGCCCGAAGGGCAGCCGCATGGAATTCCCGCGGCGGACGTTCGACGGCGAAGGTGTGCGCGCGGACATCGACTTCGGCCCGACACTGTTGCTGAACCGGAACCGCTGCATCCTGTGCACGCGTTGTATCCGTTTCATGAGGGAGGTGGACGGCGACGCGCAGATTGGCGTGGTCGACCGAGGCAACCACAGCGAGATCTCGACGTTCGAGGAACGCGGGGTCCACTCCCTGTTGTCGGGCAACCTGATGGACGTGTGCCCGGTGGGCGCGCTGACCACGCGCGACTACCGCTTCAAGTCGCGGCCGTGGGACAACCCGCTGGCCGTCGACACGATCTGCACGTCCTGTTCGAAGGGCTGCAATACGACCGCCTGGATCAAGGCGAAACCCGAGTGGGCCAAGGGCGCGCGGCTCATCCGATTGACGCCGCGGTACAACCCCGACGTCAACGGCTACTGGATGTGTGACATCGGCCGGTTCGGCTACCACTGGCTCGAAGCGAACTCGCGGCTGTCGGCCCCGGTGGCGCGGGACACGACGGGTCGCCAGGGTACCGTTTCGTGGACGGCGGCGTATTCGAAGCTGAAGACCGCGATGGCCGGCGCCGGGTCGGCCTGGCGGTTCCTGGCCTCCGCGCACTGTTCCACGGAAGAGTTGTTCCTGGCCCGCGAACTGGCGGTTCGCCTTCTTGGTTCCGCCGAGGCCGTGTCGGTGGCCTGGAAGGTCTCGAAGAAGCATCAGCCGGCAGGCACGACGTTCGTGGTGCCGGCCGTCGATGCGCCAAACGTGGCCGGCGCGCGCGACCTCGGGCTCGCGGTCCCGGCCCTGCCATCCGGGGCTGCCGACCTGTCCTCCCTGAAGTCCGCCGTCGATGCCGGCCGGCTGTCGCTCGTGTACGTGATCGATCCCGGGCCGTCCGGATCGATCGGCGACGTCGAGTGGTTGATCCAGGCCAGGCTGTCTGGCGTGCTTCCGTTCCTCGTCGTGCAGGCCGTCGAGCCCTCGTCACTGACGGCGGCCGCCGACCTGGTGTTGCCGGGCGCGGCCTGGGCGGAAAAGGACGGCCTCTTCACCAACGACCAGGGACGGGTTCAGCCGTGTGCCCGGGTGATGAACGCGCCGGGCGACGCGCGGGACGACAGCCGGATCCTGATGGAGCTGGCCGGCGTGCTCGACGCCCCGTTCGAGTGGCCGACCCTGGCCGACGTACGCGCGGCGTTGCTCGGTGCGCTGGCCGCCAGTCCCGCGTACGCGGGGGCGGGCGACGTGACGTTTGCGCGGCCCGTCGCGGCGCGCACCTGGCTGCAATCATCCAACCCGTCCGAGCGCTGGAAGTGGGATCACGCCTTCCAGGACAACCCTCCAGTCAAGGGTGAACCTGCCATTGTGAGGGGCGCGCTCGAGCACCTGATGAAGAAGTGACCACCGACCCGAGTCAGCCCGGACGCCGCCGCCCCGGCTCCGTGCTCCTGAAGATCGCCATTACGCTCGGGCTGTACGTGGCGATCTTCTTCAAGATCGACATCCGGACGTTCTGGGACACGCTGCAGCACGCCTCCCTCGGCTGGGTCGCGCTGGCGGCGCTGTGTTACGCCGCCGGACAGTGGACGAGCGCGTGGCGCTGGTGGCTCCTGCTCGCGCCGGTCCGGCTGCCGGTCGCCTACCTGCGCATGGTGGCGTTCTACTTCGTCGGCATGTTCTTCAACATTTTCCTGCCGACGATCGTCGGGGGCGACGCGGTGAAAGCCGTGTTGCTCGCGCGCGAAACCGGCGCGCCCGCGCGCGCGACCATGAGCGTGTTCATGGAGCGGAACGTCGGGCTGCTCGCGTTGTTCGTCATCGCCGCCACCGCCGCGTGGTTCGCGCCGCCGGTGTCGCTGATGGGACTGCCGGTCTCGAACCTGGTGTGGCTGCTCTTTGCGGCATTCGTGGCCATCAACGTCGTGATCTTCACGCCCAGGGCCTACCGGCTCGTCGACCGCATCATCGCCATGACGCCGCTGGCGGGCATGCGCGCGCGGGCCACGTCGCTCTACGAAGCCGTCGTCCCGTACCGCCGCGCCTTCGGCCCGATGGCGAGCGCGCTGGCCCTCTCGTTCGTGTTCCAGGGCATCGTCATCCTCGTGGTATTCTTGAACGCCAACGCCCTGTCACAACCCGTACCGCTGTCGACGCTGGCGGTGTTCGTTCCCCTCATCTCGCTGGCTGGCATGCTGCCAATCAGCGTGAACGGCCTTGGCGTCAGGGACGCGCTCTACGTCCTGCTCTTTGGCCGCGTGGGCATCGACGGGCCCGTGGCGGCCGTCATGGCGTTCTTGTATTTCGCGGTGACGCTGGCGGCCAGTCTGCCTGGCGGCATCGTCTACATGCTGCAGCGTGGTCCGATCCGCCAGGCCGTGACCGGTGACGGCACGAACGCCTCGGGCGGGAGGTCGTGATGAAGAGCAAGGTTCTGCGGGCACTGATGGTCGTCCTGGCCGTGGCGGCCTTTGGCGCGGCGGGTTATGCCACCTGGACCATCGAGCAGCAACTTGCGGCCGAACGCGGCACGGCCGACACGTTCGAACGGCAGGCGCGACAACTGGCGCTCGAGCTCACCGACTTCCGCGCGGCGCTGCAGGCGTTCGTCGCGGACGGGCAGAACGCGGCGCCGTGGCTGAAGACGGCCGCCGAATTGCGCGCCTCGGTCACCACCCAGGCGACGGCGATCCGCGGTCTCGCGCGGACACCCGATGCGCAAGGCGTGCTCGAAGGCGCCGAGGAGTCGGTGGCCGCCCTGGGCAAGTCGGAGCAGCGGGCGCGCGAGTTCCTGGAGTCGTCGCAGCGCCTGACGGCGTCGGACGTCGTCTTTGGCGAAGCCGCGCCGCTCACGGACCGGGCCATCGAGGCCCTCGACGTCGCGCGCGGCCACGAGAGCGTGGCCAGCGCCGCCACGGTCGAGCGTCTGCGCGTCCGGCAGATCTACGCGCTTGGCGCCGCGGCCATCGTCACGCTCGTCTCGTTGCTCGTCCTGCTGCCGCTCCCGGCGCGGACCGAACCCGAGGCCGAGCCGGAGGCCGACTCGTCCTCCGCCGATCGTCTCGGCATCGGCCACATCGCTCCAGCCCGAGGCGAACGCCCCGTCACGACGAGCGCCCCCCGCGCCGACCAGCAGGCGCCAGGCGCCTGGCCGGCCGCCGAGGCCGGCTCGCCCATGCTCGGCGGAACGGCCGAGGTCTGCGCGGCGCTGGCGCAGGTGCAGGAACCTCGCGAACTGCCGGCGCTGCTCGAACGCGCCGCCACCGTCCTGCACGCGGCCGGCCTCGTGGTCTGGATGCCGGACTCGGTGACGGGCGCGCTCAAGCCGGCGCTCGCGCACGGCTACCCGCCCCACCTCATCACGCGGATGGGCACCATCCCGGTGGATGCGGACAACGCCACGGCCGTGGCCTTCAGGACGAAGACGCCGCAATCGATGCCCGCCGACGATCAGGGCAAGGCCGCCGTCGCGGCCCCGCTCGTCACCGCCGACGGTTGTTCGGGCGTGCTGGCCGCCGAACTCTTGGCCGGAAGCCACACCTCGGAGTCGACCTCGGTGGCGGTCCTCATCGCTGCGCAGCTGGCGACGCTCATCTCGCCAACGCCGGCGGCCGGGAAGGACCGCGTGTGACGGGCGACGCCCAGCCGCTGCTCGACCCCGAGGCGCTCGAGACGCTTCGGACGCTCGCCGAAGGCGGCGAGAACCCGGACTTCATCGCCACGCTCGTCGCGATGTTCACGACCAACGCGCCCGGCCGGTTCGCCCTGGTGTGCCGGGCCGTCGACACCTCCGACGCGGCGACGCTGGTACAGGCTGCCCATACGCTCAAGGGCAACTGCGCGATGCTGGGCGCGATGACGATGGCGGGGTACTGCGGCACGCTGGAGGACCTGGGAGAGCGGCAGGCCTTCGGCGAGGCTGCCGCCCTCCTGCCGGTCGCACGAGAGACGTTCGACCGGACGTTGCACGCGGTGTCTCAGATCGACACGACGGTTACGCCCCGACGCCGCGACGAATGACTTTCGGCTGCTGAGTCTCGGGTTTCTCGATTGTCGCCTTCAGCGACACGGCTTTCTTGTCCCGCATCACGTTCAGCGCCAGGTCACCTTCCGATTTCGCCTGAACCTGTTCGACGACATCGTCGGCGCCGGTCACCGGCTTGCCGTCGATGGCCGTGATGACGTCTCCCGCCTTCACGCCGGCTTTCGCCGCCGGTGAGTCCTTCTCCACGCTCGAGACGAGCGCGCCGTCCTTCACGCCGAAGAACTCCGCCAGCTCGGGATTGAGGTCCTGCAGGGTCACGCCCAGCCGGCCCTTGCCCGCCCTGAATATGAACGCTTCCGGACCCTCGCCATACAACCGGTACCGCCCGCCAGGCACATCGAAGTTGAATCGCGGCAACTCCCGGACGTCGAACCGCGGCAACCGTTCGCCGCGTTTCAACTCGAATTCTTTCTCGAGGTCGCCGAGCTTCTGCTTCAACTCGATCGGTCCGCCTTCGCGTTCGAGCCACCGCACCGCGGTCTCCGATTCGGCCGGCGCCACGGTCAGATCGACACGTTTGCCCTCGCGAAGCACGGTCATCTTGACCGACCGGCCGGCCACCGACTCGCGGACGAGGCGGGTGAACTGCGCGGTGCTTCGCACGCTCTCACCATCGAAGCCCGTGGCCACATCCCCCTTCAGCACGCCTCCCTTGGAGGCAGCCGAGTCTTTCTCGACCTCTTCGACCATCACGCCGGCAAGGCCCGGCAGCTTGAGTTTCGTCACATCGTCGGGGGTCAGATCACGTATCGACACACCCAGGCGGACGCCACCGAGGTCGGTCGCCAGGGCCCTCCCGAGGACGAGGGGTTCACGTTTCTGCACAACGACCTGCTGCCCGCTCAAGGCAGGCGCCCACGCCACGACCAGAGCCAGTGCGCCAAGCGCTGCGACGGCTCCACCTGTCGCCTTGCTGATACTCATTGCATCCCTCCTGACACAGAATCTGGCGGAAAAGGGCCCGGCAGGGCTCGAAACCCGCTCTTCCCACCGATTGTTATGACGACGGAGCCTCCGGGCCGGTCGGCTGCTAATGCCTGGGCCCCGGAAGTGCCGATACATAGAACGCCCTCGGCCCGGGGCCGGCGTGTGAACGCTGGCGGACTGGGGGCTCGAACCAACCCGTGGATGGCGCGCGTGCAGGACCATGGCTGAGTCAGAAATCATCGACCTGAGTGACTCCGACCGCTCCGACGATCCCGAGCAGGCCATGCGGGACGCGCGCCAGCGGTTCATTGCCGCGTTCCCCAAGCGGGCGGACTCGCTGGGCCTGCTGCTGAACATGGTCCTGACGCTGGGGCCGAAGGGCCCGGTGCGCCCGTTGCGCGAGATCGTGCACCGCACCGCGGGCCTCGCGGGCACCCTCGGCTTTCCCCGGGTGTCGGCGTGCGCCATCGAACTCGAAGCACTCGTGGCGCACGCGGACGAACACCCGCCGGACGGCGCCGCCGCCAACGGCGTGTTCGACGCGCTGCGGGATGCCTTCACCGAAGACCTGGCGACGCCCCCGGTCTGGGCGCTCGGCGGCCGCACGGTGCCCGGGAACCGCCGCATCATGGTCGTCGAAGACGACGAGGATCAGCGCGAGGTCGTGTCGATCCAGTTGCGCGCGGCCGGATTCACCGTGCTGCCGGTCGAGGACGGGAGCCGCGTCATCGATGCGGCGCTCGCGCTCTACCCGGACCTGATCCTCCTCGATGCGAATCTCCCGGGGCTGGACGGCTACGCCGTCTGCCGGATGCTGAAAGCCGATCCCCGGCTCGCGCGGACGCCGGTCGTCTTCACGACGGTCCGTGCGAAGGCGGACGACAAGGCCGTGGGCCTGCTGCTCGGCGCCGACGAGTACCTCACCAAGCCGCTCGATCTCAACGAACTGGTCCTGCGCATCACGATCCTGCTGGACCGCGCACGGGCGCAGGCGGCCTGGGACGCCGAAGTCCGGCCGTCCTCCGACGATGAGCCGAACCTGGACTACGAGACGTTCGTCGCGGTGGCGCGCGAACACCTGACGCGGTCCGCGGCCGTCATCGCGCTCGTGGAGGTCCCGGAGGCGCACCGCGCGCAGGCGTACTCGGCCTTGCGAGGCGACCTGCGCCGGCGGGACCTGGTGGCCTGCTACGACGCCAGTCACCTGGTCTTGCTGATGGCGGGCATGCCGCTGGATCGGGCCTCCGGCCGGATCGCGGAAGCCGTCGCGCCCCTCGCGTCCGGGCAGGCGCACGTGGGCCTGGCCTTCAACCCCGGCCCCGGCGCGGCGTCGTACGAAACCCTGCTCATCCAGGCGGACGATGCGGCCGCGGCGGCCAAACGGCAGGGGCGGGTGTCGTTATGAATGTCCTGCTTGTCGAAGACGAACCGGACGTGCAGTTGATTGCCCGGCTGTCGCTCAAGAAGGCGGGATTCGTCGTCACGTCGGTCAACAACGGCCTCGAAGCGCTCGACTACGTGGCCGGGCACCGGCCCGACGTGATTCTGCTCGACTGGATGATGCCGCACATGGACGGGTTCGAAACGTGCCGGCGACTGAAGGCGGATCCGGCGACGAGCGACATCCCGGTCGTGTTCCTGACGGCGAAGGTGCAGGAGTCGGAGGTGGCGCGAGCGCTTGCCCTCGGCGCGGCCGGGTGTATCGGGAAGCCGTTCGACGCGCTGACGCTCGGCGAGCAGGTCAGGGCCATTCTGAATCCGTGACGATTCGCGCGCGTATCTACGTCGTGATCGGAGTGGTGCTGGTGGCCGCTCTCGTGCAGACGGCCATCGTGGTCCGCCTGGAACAGGATCGCTCTGACGCCGCGGCGCGCCTGGCGGAATCGCTCGAGCGGATCCGGCACCAGACACAACTCGGCCGGCTCGTCGTGCAGATCGAGGCGGCGCAGCGCGCGTACCTGTTCAGCGGCGACCGATCCTACAAGCAGGACTACGACCGCCTGTTCGCCGACTACGAGCGCACCGTGACGGTGCTGCCGCAGAGCCTGGACGACGAGATGCGGGGCCGGCTGCGCCAGATCGACGCGACGGTACGCGGCTGGCACGTCAACGCCTCCGAGGTGCTCTTCGCCCGGCGGGCGTCGGGCCCGGTGCCGCCGGAAGACGTCGCGCGGTTCAACGGCGAGCGCCTGGGGCTCGCGCGAGCGCGCCTGGCGCAGTTCGAAAACATCGCCGAGCAGCGCTTCATCGAGACCCGCGACCGCGCGAGCCGCGCGTCGTTCGTCGCCACCATCGTGTCGATGGCCGTGCCCGGCGTGGCGGTCATCATGCTGCTCGTGCTGATGGCGTTCCTGTCGAGCATCGTGCTCGAGCCGCTCGCGGCGGTGGCCCGGTCGGCCACGCGGATCTCCGGCGGTCACTTCGACGTGACGCTGCCGACGGCGGGACACGACGAGCTGGGGGAACTGCTTCGCGCGTTCCGGGAGATGTCGTCGGCCGTCGAGCGACGGGAAATCGAACTCACGCACGCGCTCGCGCGCGAGCGCGAAACCTCGCAGCAGCTCGACGCGCAGCGCGCGGCGGCCGAGCGGGAACACGCGCGCCTGCTCGCGACGGTCGCGACCGTCCCGGCCGCCCTCGTCATCCTGGAGGCCCCGGGCGGCCGCATCGTGCTGCAGAACCGGGCGGCCGATGCCCTGATCGGCCCCGAGCCGCCCGACGAAGCGGCGCGCCGCGCTCACTGGGACCGCTTCCGGGCCACGTACCGCGACGGGACGCCGTGCGTCGCCGAAGACTGGGGCCCGGCCAGGGCCTTGCGCGGCGACACGGTGGTGGCGCAGGAACTCATCATCGAGCGGGAAGACGGAACCCGCATGCCAATCCTCGTCAGCGCGGCGCCGCTGCGCGACGACCAGGGCACGATCACGGGCGCGGTCGGCGCCTTCCAGGACATCACGAACCTCTACGAGGTCGACCGGCTCAAGACGGAGTTCGTGTCGATCGTGTCGCACGAACTGCGGACGCCGCTGACGTCGATCAAGGGCGCGCTCCAGCTGCTCATGGCCGAGGTCGAGTGGGCCGACCCCGATCAGCGGACGCTCCTGAACGTGGCGCTCGCGAACACGGGCCGGCTCATCCGGATCATCAACGACATCCTGGACATCTCCCGCATCGAAGCGGGCAAGCTGCCGCTGAACATCCGCCCGTGCGAACCCCGGGACCTCGTGCGGGTGTCGGTGGAGTCGGTGGCCGCCATTGCCGCCGGTTCGTCGGTCGTGATCGTGCCGCAGATCAGTCCCGGCACGCCACGTGTCATGGGCGACGCCGACCGGACGGTTCAGGCGCTCGTGAATCTGCTGTCGAACGCCTTGAAGTACGCGCCGCCGCACAGCGCGGTGACCGTCGCCGTGGGCCGCATGGGTCGTCAGCTCCGCATCTCGGTGTCGGACAAGGGACCCGGCATCGCCCGCGACAAGCTGGGCCAGCTGTTCCAGAAGTTCCAGCAGGTGGATGGCGTCGACACACGGAAGTTCAGGGGCACGGGGCTGGGCCTCGCCATCACGAAGGCGCTCATCGAGATGCAGGGCGGCCAGGTGTTCGTGGAAAGCCGCGAAGGCGAAGGATCGAC
>CAZJRM010000027.1:9242-17754 GCA_964547975.1 uncultured Vicinamibacterales bacterium
TCGAGATGCAGGGCGGCCAGGTGTTCGTGGAAAGCCGCGAAGGCGAAGGATCGACATTCTCGATGACGCTCCCCGTCGCCGACGAATCCTGACGCGCGCGGCGTCCGGCCCGAGTGTGCCGGGTGCCCCGCGCGCTCCCGGCTCGACATGCCGGCAAACGTGACGCGCGCGGTGTCCGGCCCGAGTGTGCCGGGTGATGCCGTGCGCTCCCGGCTCGACATGCCGGCAAACGTGACCTAGCCGGGTGTTCGTCCTGGCACAGGCTTGGGGGCCCCCATCCCCAAGCGTGTCACCCCCTCACGGTCCCGTTTGCGGACTTACGCCCCCGGCATGCTCGCAGGGACCGCCCGGCATCACCCGGCACACTCGGGCCTCGCTTCTCTCACGGCTCACGGCTTGCGGCTTGCGGCTCGCGGCTCGCGGCTTTCGGCTCTTCCCTCTCCCCTATCGCCTTATCCCTATCCCCTGTTCTCTAGATCCCATACGTCCGGCGCAGCAGGCGCGTGATCCGGAGGTTGAGGTCGGGCGGCATGAACGGCTTGCCCATGTAATCGTCGGTACCGACGAGATACCCCTTGCTGCGATTGGTCTCGTCGGCGCTCGCCGTCAGCATCAGGATGGGGACGAACGCGGTCCTGACGTTGCGCCGCAGCGCTTCGCAGACCTGGAACCCGTCCATCTTCGGCATCATGATATCGAGCACGATCAGGTCGGGCGGGATGGCCGTGGCTTTCTCGACCGCTTCTTCACCGTCCCTGGCCATCATGATGTCGACCTTCAAGGGGAGCTTCCGCACCGTGAGCGCCACCACCTGCCGGATATCCTCGTCATCGTCGACCACGAGGATCCTCAGCGTGCGGGAGCCGTCGAAGGCCCCCGGCCTCGTCGGCCCGGTGGACGGGTCGGAGGACGGTGCGGGCGGCGGAGTTGCCGCAGGCGGCGCTGCGGGGACGGCCGCGGGCACCTGCGACTCGCGCATGCGCCGGGCCGCTGCTTCGATTCGATCGGCGTTGTCGGTAGGCATGGGCTTCTTCGTCAGCTCGTAGACAGGCAGGTTCGTCGGCCACTCGGTGTCATGGTCGCCCGGCATCCGCGTGGCGGGATCGTCGCGCCGCGATCGTTTCCGCGCCGCCATGCGGCGCTTGACGCGGTCCTCCAGCGACTCGGACGGGTGACCGACGCTGGCGGCCAGTTCCTCGAGGACCTCCCCGGGCACCTCGGTGTCCGTCTCGGGCGACGTCAGCGCCTGCACGGATGCGGCGGTGTTGCAGTACGGGCAGATCTTCCAGTCGGGTTTGAGGCTCTGCCCGCACGACGAACACGTCCGGCGGATCGTGTACAGGCAGTACGGGCACACCGAGAAGTCCGCTTCGATGGGCGCCCGGCACGCCGGGCAGGGCGTTTCGGCGTCGTCCACCTGGACGACCCGGAGGACCTCGTCGGGCGACGTGATGCCCTGCCGGATCTTGTCGACCGCGTCTTCGTGCAGCAGCAACATGCCGGTGCGCCGCGCCGCGTTGCGCAACTCGGGCTCGCCGGCCCGCCCGTGGATCAGTTTGCGGATGGCCGGTGTCGGCTTGAAGAACTCGTAGATGCCGGCGCGCCCTGCGAACCCCGTGCCTCCGCAGGCGGAACATCCGCGGCCGCGGTAGATCGGACCGTCGGTCGGCGCCAGGCCCAGCTTCTTCCGCACGGCGGGATCGGGTTCGTAGGTCTCCTTGCACTGGGCGCAGATCCGGCGCACGAGCCGCTGGGCGATGACCAGCGTCAGAGACGAGGAGAGGATGCTCGGATCGACGTCGATGTCGAACAGCCGTGACACCGCCTGGACGGCGCTGTTGGTGTGCAGCGTGCTCAGCACGAGGTGACCGGTCATGGCCGCCTGGAAGGCCACTTCCGCGGTCTCGCGGTCGCGCATCTCACCGACGAGAATCACGTCTGGGTCCTGCCGCAGGATCGATCGCAGGACGCTCGCGAAGTCGAGTCCGGCCTTCGTGTTGACCTGGACCTGATTGATGCCCTGCAGCTGGTACTCGATCGGGTCCTCGACCGTGATGATGTTCACCTCGGACGACAGGCGCCGCTGGAGCAGGGCGTAGAGCGTCGTGCTCTTGCCCGAGCCGGTGGGGCCGGTGACGAGGATCATGCCCTGCGGCTGCTGGACCGCCGACATGAGCGTCGCGTACTGACGGTCGTTGAGGCCCAGCGTGTCGACGGTGGGCGCCGCGGCGCCGCCCAGGACGCGCAGCACGGCCTTCTCGCCGAAGTGCGTCGGCAACGTCGAGACGCGGATGTCGATCGACCGCCCCTGGTGCTGGACGTTGATGCGGCCGTCCTGGGGAAGGCGGCGTTCGGCGATGTCGAGTTTCGCGAGGATCTTCAGGCGCGAAATGACCGGCGAGTGCAGCCACTTCGGGACGTGCGTGTAGTCGCGCAGGACGCCGTCGATGCGCATGCGGACGTGGACGTCGTGCAACGACGGTTCGATGTGCAGGTCGCTGGCGCCGGACTTGATCGCGTCGAGGACGATCAGGTTCACCATCTTCACGACCGGCCCGACTTCGGCGTCCGACCGGACGTCTCCCGACGCCGTCTCCGGTTCGGCCCCGTCGGCGGACTGGATCTCGAGATCCGCCGCGTCCGGCACGTTGGCGAGGAACGTGCCCATCCGGTCGGAAGCGGCGTAGCGTTCCTCGATACCATCCGCGAGTTCGGTGTGCGACGCGACGACGGGCCGCACGCCGAGGCCGGACGCGAACTCGATGTCCTGGATCGCGTGCAGGTCGGTCGGGTCGGCCATCGCGATGACGATGGTCTTGCCCTCGACCGAGAGCGGCAGGCACAGGTGTTTGCGGGCGGTCTTGTCGCTGACGCGCTTGAGGGCCTCCGGGTCGGATACCGCGTGCGCCAGCCTGACGCGCGGCAACCGGAGCTGCGCCGCCAGCGCGCCCGCGAGCGCGTCTTCCGAGCTGAGCCCCTCTTTGATGATCGTCTCGAGCAGCGACGATCCCCGGCGCTGCGCCAGATCGCTGCAGTGCCGGACCTGGTCGGACGTGAGCAGGCCTGACTGACGGAGCGCGAGTTCGAGCTGTTTCGACATGGGCCGCCGGAGTTGTCCGCCGTCCGGAAGGTCCGTGACCCCTCGTGAGGTCAGCTACGTCCCCGTAGAAGGACGGCGTATTCGGATTATCGGCATTTTCGGGCCTGAGAAGCAGTGTTTTCGATCGGCACGGACTTTGATTGATAGGAGAGTGCCGCGTCGGATCAACGGGGCAGGTGACAACAGGCAGGCGCTGGCAAAACTTGTCCCGGCTGGCAGGGCGATCCGGCGCGGCAATCGCGCATCAGAACTGGAAGTAGATGAACGACTTGCCCGCGGGCGGATCGAACGCCAGCAGGCTCACCCACATCAGCGGCACGATCACCCATCCCGCCCAGGTGAACACCGCGCGTTCCCGCGGATCGTCCACGTCGCCCAGCCAGGCGTCCAGCGCGCTCAGCGCGAGGACGAAGAACCCGACTTCGACCACCATGCTCTCGGCGCCCGCGAACCGGTAGCCCGCCGTCGCCATCGCGCCGGCGAACGACGCGGCCTGCGCGAGGTCGGAGGCCCGGAACACCAGCCAGCCCGCGCAGGCCAGGTGGAACATCACGACGGTGCGCAGCGGTTTCCAGCGCGGAGACGCCAGGCGGCGGCGCGGGATCGCGCGGTACGCCGCCAGCAGCAGGCCGTGGAAGAGCCCCCACGCGACGAACGTCCACGCCGCCCCGTGCCACAGCCCGCCGGCCAGCATCGTCGCGACGATGCCCAGGCTGTAGATCCACCAGTCGGAGCGAAGGCCCCAGACACGCGCGGCGTCGAAGTGCCGCGAGATGGTGTACGAGATGGGCAGGAAGACGTAGTCGCGCAGCCACGTCGAGAGGCTGATGTGCCAGCGTCGCCAGAACTCGGCCGGCGTGTCCGACCAGTACGGCAGTCGGAAGTTGACCATCAGGTCGATGCCCATGAGCCGCGAGACGCCCCGCGCCATGTCGGAATACCCGCTGAAGTCGCCGTAGATCTGGAAGGCAAACGCGTAGAGCCCGACGAGGCACACGAGCGCGTTGTCCCAGGACGGCATCGCGAACACGGAATCCGCCCAGACCGCGAGGTTGTCGGCGATGACGATCTTCTTGAACAGGCCGCGGGTGATCAGCCAGCCGCCGGGGATCCACCGATCGCGGGACGGCGTCCGCGGGTTGAGCAACTGCGGCAGGAGGTGCGACGCGCGTTCGATGGGCCCGGCGACGAGCTGCGGGAAGTAGCTGACGAACAGCGCGTAGTCATCGAGACGACGAACCGCCGGGATCTGACGGCGATAGACGTCGATGATGTAGCTGAGCGACTGGAACGTGTAGAACGAAATGCCGACGGGCAGCACCACGTCGAGACGCGACGAGATGGCGCCGAGCCCCAGCGCCTGCAGACCGGCGCTGGCGCTGTCGACGAAGAAGTTCCAGTACTTGAAGAACCCGAGGATGCCGAGGTTGGAGGCGAGACTGACCGCCAGCCAGCGTGCGCGGGCCGGACCCGATGTCACCGTGTCGAGCTTCACGCCCACCACGAAGTCGACCAGGATCGTCACGACGAGGAGAGCGAGGAAACGCCAGTCCCACGATCCGTAGAACACGAACGACGCCGCCAGCAGGAACCGGTTCTGCCAGGCCGGCGACAGCCGCGGCAGCACCGCCAGCACGACGGCGAAGAACACGAAGAAAGTCCAGGTGCTGAAGAGCATGGCGCCTACCGGCTGCCTCCCGTCGGCAGGTGCCCCGTGGCGGTCAACGCCTCGGCCAGCGCGTCGGTGTACCGATTGGCGGCGCTCGGCCGCAGGTGGACGTTGTCCGGCAGATCGTCGAACGTCATCTGCGCGACGGGGCGGACGAGCGGCACGGCGCCGAGCGGCGTGCGGCCGGCGACGTACGGGTCGAGCGCGTACCCGCCGGTATCCGGCCGGCCGGGGTACTCGGGCACGTGCAGCAGCATGGGAATCATGCCCGCGCGCGCGGCAACGTCGACGAGGTGCTGGACCGGCGAAGGCGCGCCGGGCGCGGCGGTCTCGGCCAGGCCGATGCCCTGGAGCACCGTGTGCAGCTTCGTCGCCTGCAACGCGCGGGTCTGCCGCCGTGTGCCGCCGAGGGCCTCCGCCAGGTTTTCGGGTTCCTCCTCGCCAAACAGCCGGTTCCGCAGGCGCGTGAACAGATCGTCCCGGACGGCGCGATGGTGCCGGATGAAGGCACTGCGTGAGCCCAGCCAGGACAACGTGATCGCCATCTTGCGATCGAAGGCCTCGCCGGATCGCCAGAGCGCGGGCAGGTCATCGCCGCGCAGCACCATGTTCAGCAAACCCGGCGAGAAGGGGTGATACCACTGCCCCCACGATCCAACCGGCGTCCGCCCCGATGGCGCTTCGATGAGCAGCAGCGCGCCGCGGACGCGGTCGGGAGCGGCGTCGACGAGACGCTGGACGCCGAGGGCGTGTTCGGTCCAGACGGCGTAACCCATGCCGAGATCGGCCACCTGGACGGGCCGGCCCGCGCGGACGGCGAGCGCCTCCGACAGGCGAGTCTCGTTGACGGCGAGCGCCGCGCGCGACGATCCCACGACGAAGACGTCGATGCGCTCGCGGGCCAGGCGTTCGATGGCCGCCGCGTACCAGAACGGACGATCGAGCCCGAGGCGCGTCGCCGCCTCTCGCGCCTGCCACTCGAACCACGAGAAGACGAGGCAGAAACCGGCGATGAACGCCACGAACGTCAGCAGCCGCCGCACACTCCCCATCGACACGCTCAATTCGCTCCGGACGGCATCCCTCTCCGTGCCGGCATGCCCCTGTCGGCTGCCCACGCCGCACAGGCCGCGGCGCGCACCGGATGGGCCCCGCGGGCCCTCCGAGCCCACCGGCATGCCGGCGCCGGCGGCAGGTGTCGTTGCGCGCCGCGGGGGCACGCCGGCTGCCCTCCCGCAGTCCCGGCTCGACACGCCGGCAAACGTCACCTTGCCGGGAATTCGTCCTGCAGAAGGCTTGGGGACCCCCAGCCCCAAGCGCGTCACCCCCTCACGGTGACGTTTGCGAACTGACGCCCTCGGCGTGCTCGCAGGGCCCGCGTGAGGTCAGCCGCCGCGCCCCCGCAGCGCCTGTCCCACCCATTGTCCGGGCGTCCCTTGCCCCCAGCCCCCAGCCCCTAGCCCCTAGTAGGTGTCCGCCAGCTTGAGCACGACGACGGTGCGATCGTCGTTCTGCTCGGCTGACCCGCAGAACTCCTTCACGGCCTGGAAGATGGCGTCTACCATGCCCTGGGCGGGCAACGCGCGCGACCGTTCGACGACCTCGAGCAGCCGCGGGCTCGTGAACTCCGTGCCGTCCGCGTCCATGGCTTCCGAGATGCCGTCCGAGCAGAAGACGAAGACGTCGCCGGGGTTGAGCGGCACCGTCACTTCGTCGTAGGTAATCTCGGGGAACGAGCCGAGGGGCACGCCGGGCAGGTTGATCTGGCCGCAGCCGTCGGGCCGGCAGTGAATTGGAAACGGCAGGCCGCTGTTGGCCATCGTGACCTGGCGGCGCTTGAAGTCGAAGACCGCGTAGCAGAGTGTGCAGTAGTACTCGTAGAGCTGCCGCTCGTGCAGGATCCGGTTCATCGACGCGAGGATTTCCGACGGCGTCGAGCGGGACGTCGTGTAGCGGCGACGGTACGTGCGCGAGCGGATGAGCTCCGCGGCAAACGCGCTGTAGAGCGCGGCCGGCACGCCCTTGCCCGACACGTCGCCGACCGCGACCGTCAAGGCGTTCGGTTCGGCCGCGAGGAAGTCGTAGAGGTCGCCGCCGAGTTCCCGCGCCGGTTCGAATCGCCACGCCGCGTCGAGGTGCTTGATCTTTTTCGGCAATGCGACCGGGAAGAGCGCCTGTTGCACGCGCTGGGCGAAACGGACTTCTTTCTCGAGGCGTTCCTGGCTGTGGCGGATCTCGTCGTAGAGCCGCGCGTTCTCAATCGCCACGGCCGCGCTGGCCGCCAGCGGAGTCAGGATCTCCAGGTGCCCCTTGTTGAACGCGCCGATCTCCGGGCTTTCGAGATCGAACACGCCAATGCAGCGGTCCTTCACGAGCAGCGGCACGACGAGTTCGGATCGGGCGTCTTCGACGACCTTGATGTACCGCGGGTCTTTCGTCACATCCGAGACGATGACCGGCGTCTTGTGCTGCGCCGCGTAACCGACGAGACCCTGGCCGATCGGCACACGTTTGAGCGACACCTGGTCGTCGTAGCGCACCGCGTGTTTCATCTCGAGCGTCGTGCCCGTCTCGTCGAGCAGCAGGATACCGAAGGTGCGATAGTGAATCACCTTCTTCATCGTGCGCGCCACCTGTGGGAGCAACACGCTGAGATCGAGGATTGACGAGAGGTCCCGGCCGATCTCCGCCAGTGTCTCGAGGGTGTCCGAGTACTTCCGCTCCGACTCGAACAACCGCGCGTTCTCGATGGCCACCGCGACGGCCGCGGCGAAGTTGCGGAGCGTCTCGATTTCCGCCGGCGTGAACTCGCCGACGTTCCGGCTCAGCAGGTTGAGCGCGCCGATGACCTTGCCCTTCCGCCGGAGGGGCACGACCACCTCGGCGGCGGTGCCGGGCACGGCCTCGATGTAACGCGGGTCCTGGCGGACGTCGTTCGCCACCAGCGGGCGCCCCCCCGTCACCGCCGCCCCCACGAGGCCTTCGTGCAGGCCCAGCCGCATCGAGCGCCGATCCTCGGGATAGCCCTGCGATCGTGCGATATGCAGGTCGCCGCGTGCCTCGTCGAGCAGGTAGATGGCAAACGCGTGGAAATCCGAGATGCGGGCGATCAGCTCGGGCAGCTTGGCCAGCAGTTCGTCCAAATCGAGCACGGACGTCACCTCACGGCCCAGAGCGAACAGCGTGGTCAGCAGCTGCCGGTCGGTTTTCGTGGTGGTGGCGTGTTCGGCGTCGAGGACGGCAAAAACGTCAAGATCCAGCTTGTCGGTCACGTCCCCGAATTATACTGCCTGAATGGAGCTGACACTGCCGTTCGAACAGACCGACATCCAGCGGATCCTGCCGCACCGGTATCCTTTCCTGCTCGTGGACCGGATCATCGAATTCGAACCCGACAAGCGGATCGTCGGATTGAAGAACGTCTCGCGCAACGAAACCTACCTCTGGGAAGAGCCCGGCTCCCTGCCGACGATGCCCTTCACGATCCTGACGGAGGCGGTGGCGCAGGTCGGCGGCATCATGATCCTCGCCAAGCCCGAGAACAAGGACCGGCTGATCTTCTTCATGGGCATCGACCACGTGCGGTACCGCCACCCGGTGCGCGCCGGTGACCAGGTGCGGATTGTGGCGACGGTCAAGCGCCTGCGGAGCCGCATGGGCTGGCTGCACGGCGAGGCGTGGGTCGGCAACCGCCTCTGCTGCGAAGGCACGATGACGTTCGCGCTGGGGAAGCCGGGAGAAGC